>JBBRQV010000001.1:0-86359 GCA_038225955.1 Ignavibacteria bacterium
GAAAATCTGTTTTGCAAAAGGCTTTAGAATTGCAGGCAGATGATCGATGTGAATACCATCACTTGTGGCATTAACTTCATCTTCGTCAAATCGAAAATATTTTCTGTATTGCTTCCAGAACCTCCCGTCATCCATTAACTGTACCATCGAGTCACCTGCAATTTTAGCAATATTACCTATGATATCTTTATCATCAACAATAATAAATCTCCACGGCTGTGAATTAAAGTGGCTGGGCGCGTACGAAGCCATTTTTACGAGGGTATTTATATCTTCTTCGGAAACTTGTCTGTCTGCAAAAGCAGAGTTTGCAGTTCTTCGGTTTAGTATAGCTTCAAATACATCCATTAGATTTAATAATCAATTTATCTTCCGAAGTCGTCTTGTATTCTTCTGATGTCATCTTCATCTGTCGGATGAGAAGGGTCAATGTGAACCCAGATTTCTGCAATAACTCCCCAGTCATCTTCACCCACAAGTCTGTGACGTGTTCCCTGTGGCAAAGTAATAACTTCGTTCTCAATATAAGTCTGAGGATTTTCCGGCTGCTCATCTGTTTGGCTTTGATATACTGCAACAGGACCTTTTACTACTCTCCATACTTCTGAGCGTCTTTCGTGTACCTGCCATGAAAGTCTTTTCCATGGTTCAACAACTAAAATTTTGGGACTGGCATTCATTGTGCGGGCGTACTCTGGAAGTTCAACTCCCTGGTAGTATATGTCTAAAAATTTGTGAAGGTCGGAGTCGCCAATTCTATAAAATCCGCCCCATGGTCTTTCAAAATCTTTATCTACTATTGTTAAACCTTTTGCTTCGAGTGAGTTTGCTACTTCCTCTGCGATTTGTTCTTTGGTAAGCATTAAATTATGATAGTAATTTTAATTTATAAAGTGCTATAAATTAAAACAAAATTAATTAAATTCCTGCTTAAAACTTTTTATATACTCAATTAATTCTTCTTCGTATTTTTCAATAGACATTCCGGTAAGTTTCTCAAATTGTTTTATTCCCGTATGGTCTTTTGAATAAGTGTCTCTGAAGGTTTTATAATATTCTTCCAATAAACCTTTTTGCTGTAAAAGCATCAAAGCGTATTGAGCCTGCGCATAATAAAATGAACTCCTCGGGCTATACATTTCATCATCCTTTGTATTCATCAGGTGCCTCAAAGAATAATATGTGTTTTCATCGAATGCTCTTCTCAATGCAAGTATTCTCCAGCTAAAGTTAGCGGTCAAATTACCATTATCATAATTAGCTTTTTCGTGAAGTGCTGCAAAGCCTTCGTTGAACCACGAAGGAATTTCCGGAAAATCATTCTGAAGCATTGCGTGAGTGACTTCATGCGAAACACTTCCCTTCCACGATGCATATCGCACAAGGATTACTTTTTTTGAGATTTTGTAAAAGCCGTATGGAGATAAATCACTTTCTTCAATACCAAACTCTTTCATTGCAAAGCTCTTATAGCTATCCATATCTCTAAATAAAAATACAGCGGTTACATCATCCGGACGTTTTATAATATAATTATCAATCATTGCATCGATCGTATGTCGGATATCATTATCAATAATCGGATAAGTCAGTCGGTCCTCAAGATTTGAAAAGACTACAAAATACCTGAAGCGGACAACTCTGAAATTCCCATCTAATCTATTTGTATAATCTGAAATTGCATTATCATAATTCAAATTATCATAAGCTTCTTCCAGCTCATCAAAATTAAGAGAAGGTGTTTCAATTATCACTTTCTCGTTTACGTCATTGACTGGCTTATCAAATTTGACATTATTTTTTACATCGCATGCTGAGAATAATATTAAAAATATGTATAAAATGCTTATTTTCAAATTTTTATCAATTTCTTACTATATTGAACCAACAAATACTTAGCCATTTAAGTTATCTATAAATTATATGTAAGAATAGTGCATTTAATCCCAGATTCAAATTAGCTATTTTGCAAAACACACAACATTACGTAAAATAATCAGAACAACTAAATAATATTATGTCACAAAAATTTCAGAATTTAATAAACGGAGTCTGGAAAGATTCAGTTTCCGGAAACACATTTGAAAATAGAAATCCTGCAAATTGGAATGACGACCTTATCGGCATTTTTCCTTCCTCTTCAGCTGAAGATGTAAACGAAGCAGTTGCAGCAGCAAAGGAAGCTTACAAAAAATGGAGACTTGTACCTGCACCTAAGAGAGGCGATGTATTAAAAATTGTCGGCGACTTAATGCTTGAAAGAAAAGATGAAATCGCTCACGAGATGACCCGTGAAATGGGAAAAATTTTCGCTGAAACAAAAGGTGACGTTCAGGAAGGTATCGATACAGCTTACTATGCAGCATCAGAAGGAAGAAGACTTTTCGGAATGAACGCTCCGAGCGAACTTCCAAATAAAATGAATTTAAGTTTCAGAGTACCGATTGGCGTTGGTGGATTTATTACTCCGTGGAACTTCCCTATGGCGATCCCAACATGGAAAATGTTTCCTGCTTTAGTCTGCGGAAATACATGCGTATTCAAACCGGCAGAGCTTACTCCTAAAACAGCAGCAATACTCGTTGAAATTATTGACCAGGCAATGAGACAAGAGCTTGGCAAAGCTTACATACCCGGTGTAATAAATATTGTACACGGTAAAGGAAGAATAGTTGGTGAGGCAATTACAAATCACCCTGATATAGATTTAATTTCTTTTACAGGTTCAACAGCAGTCGGAAAAAGAATCAATGAAGTTGCTGGTAAAGAATTGAAGAGAGTTTCATTGGAGCTTGGCGGCAAGAATGCTCAAATTGTAATGGCAGATGCCAATATGGATTTAGCAATCGAAGCTGTTCTATGGGGAGCTTTCGGAACAACAGGACAAAGATGCACAGCAACATCAAGATTAATTCTTCACAAAGATATTCACGATGACTTCATTAAGAAATTAGTTGAGAAAGCTTCTAAGCTAAAGCTCGGTTACGGAAATGATAAAGGTGTAGATGTTGGTCCTTGCGTAAGCGAAACCCAAAGAGAAACAGTTAACAATTATGTAAAGATTGCAAGAGACGAAGATAAAGCTACACTCGCTCTCGGCGGTGATTATGCAAAAGACGGCGACCTTGCAAAAGGCTGGTTCTATAAACCGACAATTTTCACAGATGTTACACCTGAAATGAGAATTGCAAAGGAAGAAGTTTTCGGACCGGTGCTTGCAGTCTTAAAATGTGATTCATTGGAAAATGCAATCGATATTTTAAATAATACTGAGTATGGACTTTCATCGAGCATATTCACAAATAATGTTAATGATGCATTTACTGCTGTAAGAGATATTCAGGCAGGTATTACTTATATCAATGGCGCTACAATCGGCGCAGAAGCACATATGCCTTTCGGCGGTGTAAAAGCTACAGGCAACGGACACCGAGAAGGCGGATGGACAGTGTATGATTTCTATACAGAATGGAAAGCCGTTTACATTGATTACTCAGGAAAATTGCAAAGAGCTCAGATAGATAATTATTAATATTTATCATAAGTAAGAAGTATAATCTAAGGCGGTGAGTAACCGCCTTTTTTATAAAACAATATTATTATGAACAATACAAATTTATCTTTAAAAGAGATATTAAAACTTATAAGCAAAAAAAACTTACACGGAGAAGTTTCAATGAGAAAGCCCTGCGGTAAAGAAATTTTGTAGCATGAATTTGTATTTATCATTCCCTAAACTTTTACAATATTCGTTCGTAATCTTTATAATATCAAAACAATATGAAATCATATAAAATCCTTTACCCATTTCTGGCAATAATAATATTTATTTCAACTAACTTTGGCTATGCACAATCGGCAGACCCGTTAGATGTAAACAGAGATTTCTCTGTAAAGCCAGGCGTTGATTTTTTTAAGTACGCCAATGGCACATGGTTTAAAAATAATCCTATCCCAGCGTCCGAAACTTACAATGGTCTATGGAAATTAATCGGCGATACTATAAACGCTCAGATAAAAAGAATCTGTGAGCTATCTTCTGAAGATGTTAGCGCTACCGTTGGCAGCAATAAACAAAAAATCGGTGACTTATTTTTCAGCGGTATGGATACGGTAAATATAGAAAAGCTCGGAATGAATCCTTTGAAAGAGGACTTCGATAAAATTAATTCTATTACAGATATTAAAAGCCTTCTTACTGTTATGGCTTACCTGAGAAAAATATCGGTTGACCCGGGATTTTCTTTTTACATAGGGCAGGATGAAAAGAACAGTGAGAGATACATTATAAATTTCGGGCAGGGTGGTTTGGGATTGGGTGAGAGAGAATATTATGTTTCCAATGATGAAGCCAATGTAAAAATCAGGAATGAATACATAAAGCATTTAACTGCAATGTTCAAGTTAATGGGCAATGATGAGAAGACTGCATCTGATAACGCAGCTACAGTTTTGAAAATGGAAACTGAGTTTGCCAACAACAGCAGAAAAATGGAAGACCTTCGCGACCCTGAACACAACTACAACAAAATGACCATTGAAAAATTTAATCAGATGACACCTTCAGTAGAATGGAAAGAAATGATAAATAATTTAGGGATTTCAAATCCTGACAGCATTGTTGTGGGGCAGCCTGAATTTTTTACCGGCTTTGAAAAATCACTGAAGAATTTTAGCATAGATGACTGGAAAACTTATCTTCGCTGGAATTTAATAAATACCTATGCAGATTACCTTAGCAAACCTTTCGTTGACCAGAATTTCGATTTTTATTCGAGAGTATTAGAAGGCGTTCCTGAGCAAAGACCAAGATGGAAAAAAGTTGTTGACCAGACTGACGGCTCACTCGGAGAGTTAATCGGGCAGGTTTATGTTACCGAATATCTTCCTGCAGGAACTAAAGAAAAACTTTTAGAAATCGGGAACGCAATAAAATCCGTCTATAGTGAAAGAATAAAAAAACTTGAATGGATGAGCGAAGATACAAAGAAGAAAGCATTGAAGAAGCTAAGCAAAGTTTATATGAAAGTCGGTTACCCAGACAAGTGGAAAGATATGAGCAGGCTTGAAATCAATAGAAGCTCTTATGCAAACAACGTAAAGAAAGTTATCGAGTGGAGGTACAACTACAGAATAAACAAGTTCGGTCAGCCAGTAGATAGAACTGAATGGGGCATGACTCCGCAAACTTATAACGCATATTATAGCCCAAGCAATAATGAGATTTGCGTGCCGGCTTGTAATATAATCGTACCGGGATTTGAAGGCAGATTGCCCGATGATGCTGTGCTTTATGGAATAATAGGCGGCTCTACTTTCGGGCATGAAATTACTCACGGTTTCGATGACCAGGGAAGCAAATATGATGAATTCGGAAATCTACACGAATGGTGGACAAAGGAAGACAGAGAAAAATTCACTGAGAAAACTAAGAAGATAGTAGATCAGTTCAACAAGTTTAAAGTTACCGAGCTCAATGTTAACGGTGCAAATACTCAGGGCGAAAATATTGCAGACCTTGGCGGAGTAGTAATGGGTATTGAAGCTTTTCAAAAAACACAGCAGTTCAAAGAGAATAAAAAAATTGCAGGGCTTACTCCTATGCAGCGCTATTTCTTAGCTTATGCTTATGCATGGATGGTTGACAAACGCTTGGAAGCACAGAAGAGACAAATTATGACTAACGAACACGCGCCGGAGCAGTTCAGAGTGCTTGGCCCGCTTAGTAATCTGGTCGAGTTTTATAAGGCATTCAATATTAAAGAAGGTGACCCGATGTATAAAGACGAAGACGACAGAGTTGTGATTTGGTAGAGGTTAAATTACTGAAAAAACGCATAGCAAAACTTACGCCCCCTCGTAAGTTCTATTACAACTTATTGTTATTATAATTTTTATCGTAGTGAATAAATGAAAACTAAACCTTTGATGATTACAAGTTCATTTGTATTGGCACTCTTTGGAATTTCTGCTACTTTTTTTCCATCCGAAATTTTATTAAATTTAGATCAGACACCAAATGAATTACTAATATTATTTGTACAAATTGCCGGAGCGTTGTATTTTGGTTTTGGAATAATGAACTGGATTGGAAAAAATGTTTTATTTGGAGGTATTTATGGAAAACCATTGTGCATAGGAAACTTATCTCATTTCGGAATTGCAGGGCTTGCACTTTTGAAATCTGCAATGAAGAGTTCTTCTGTAAAATATATTTGGATTGTAACAATTGTGTATTTAATTTTCGCTATTTTATTCGGTATCACTTTTTTTACAAATCCTAAACTCAAAAATAATTAAAAAAATTTTTGTAATTATCGGAAGCGCAAGCAGCAACTCAGCTAATGAAAAACTTATTGATAATTTTGTAAGTTTTACAAAAGACGATTTTGATGTAACAATTTTTAAAAATTTAAAAACACTTCCTCACTTTGACCCAGAACTATCCTCTGAAAATTCACCTGAAATAATATCAACATTCAGAAAAGATATTGCAGATGCTGATGGCATATTAATATGCACACCTGAATATGTTTTCAGCATTCCCAGCGGATTGAAAAATGCACTTGAGTGGTGTGTATCAACAACAGTATTTTCTGATAAACCGATTGGTATTATTACAGCTTCAGCACACGGAGCTAAGGGACATGAAGAACTTCAACTGATAATGAAAACCTTAACTGCAAACTTTACCGATGAAACGACATTATTGATTCATGCAATAAAAGGGAAAATAAATGTCGAAGGCGACATAACGGATGCTAAAACAAAAGATGATTTCGAAAAATTTATTGAAGCGTATAGAGCTCTAATTAAAAACACTCCAAAGTAACAAAAGATTATTACAAAAAATATTCCTTTCTATATTAACCTACCGTCAGTAATTTCTTTCAAACACCGCTTATGAACCGTAAAAAAATATTCCTCTATCTTTTTTTTACTTTTTCCATCTGCTGGCTCACTGCATTAATAATGCATATCACCGATGTAGAGTATGGTTCAATTCCTTTTGTAATTCTCGTTGCAGTTTTCTACATGTTTATTCCTGCTGCAGTAACCATTGTACTTCAGAAATATATTTATAAAGAACCTCTTGCCGAATACGGATTTACTATTAAAAATATTTCTGTCAAGCATATTTTTCTCACACCCGCATATTACCTCGCATTTATCCTCCTTACTATTGCAATCGTTTTTATTCTTGGAAATATACTTCACATTCCGGGCTTTGGCGCAGTAAGCTTTCAACAGGAAGATGTAACCAACGGTATTGTTAATCTTATTCATGGAAAATTTGATGACCTGAAAATAATTGAAATGATCAATAAAATGCCGTCGCCTTTTATTTTATTCTTATTGGGGATTTTCGGCGGAATTTTTTCCGGAGCCTCGGTTAATTTGCTATTTACTTTCGGCGAAGAGTTCGGATGGCGCGGACTTCTTTTGAGAGAAACCCAGCCAATGGGATTTTGGAAAGCAAATTTTTTCATAGGAATTATATGGGGTGTATGGCACATTCCCATCATACTTATGGGGCATAACTATCCGCATTACCCCGTTCTCGGAAGCCTTATGATGATACCTTTCTGTATAAGTCTTTCATTCATTCAGGCATATCTGCGGCTTCGTTCAAAAACAATTCTTGCTCCCTCACTTTTTCACGGAATGATAAATGCAGGCGGACCTGTAACATTCATTTTTTTTATAAACTATAATGAGCTTTTAGGAACCATTGTAGGAGCAGCCGGAATTTTATCTGCAATTATAGTGACTGTCGTTATTCTTCTATCGGATAAAAAATTTATTGAAGAGTATAAAATGCTTTAACACAACAATAAAATATCGCGATTGTTTTGAATAATGAAATATGCCGCTCAAAAAAATATTTTTTTCTGCATGCCATTTAAAAATAATTTTTTCAATATTTACTGATAACAAAACAATTTATCGAAAACCCCATTGTACTAATTTCATCGTAACTCCTCATTAAGGATGAAAACCACTTATCCCAGGTCTTTCTTTTCTTATGGAGAATTATTTATTG
This sequence comes from Ignavibacteria bacterium, assembly GCA_038225955.1. Taxonomy (GTDB): domain Bacteria; phylum Bacteroidota; class Ignavibacteria; order Tepidaquicellales; family Tepidaquicellaceae; genus JAFDZO01. The sequence goes on from JBBRQV010000001.1 coordinate 8,045, forward strand.
ATTAATAAAAATAAAAAATTATTTTCATTTTTCAAATTTTTTCTACCATTTTAAAATTCTAAACTAAAAAACTCCATGAGAAAATCTAACTTTTTCTTTTTACTCATTTGCATCTTTACGTTCTGTCTTTTACAAAACTCCTATTCACAAGGCGTTGGCAAAATTTTATTAGGAACTAACATTGGTGGTACTAAGCTTACTTCCGGCGGCGATTTGGATTTTTATCTTCATGTCGATGGTGAAGGCTTGTACGGATTAACACCTAATTTCGCCGCAGGCGCAAGTATAGGGTACTCATCAACTTCAATCACTACTCTTACAGAGTATACCGTAAACGGAAGATATTATTTCAGCCCTTATGAAAAAATAAAATTTTTCGCTGAGGCAGGATTAGGCTCGTACTCAGCAAAAGTTGAATTAGCAACAATTATTGTTGTTTCAAGTTCGAGTTATCTCGGAATGAATATAGGCGCAGGTGCAAGTACATCTGTTGGTAGTGGCAATAAATACGTATTAACAGGTAAAATTAAGTATCACAATCCCTTCACAAAATCAGATGAAGGAAAACTTAACTGGATAAATATAACTTTGGGCGTTGGTATAGTACTGTAATAAATTAATTTCGATTTATTATAAATATTCCATAATTTTAGGTCGCACAAACGGGGCTTTTGCCCCGTTTATTTTTTAAAGATTTAGTTGCAGCAGTTCCTTAATCTTACTTATAAGCCAAAGATTTCTTGTCTCGCTGTAAAATTTTTCCAAATCATATTTTATTTCCTCCTTATCTTTCTTAGCGATTCCAAACTTTGCTTTTATTAAAAGCCTCATCCCGGAAATAAATTCTCTTCCCGATAATCTGTAATTTTCAGAAACTTTTTTATTGTCTTTTAAAAAGTGTAAAAACGCATCAATTGCATAGTTTAGATTTTCTATATACAATTCCGATTGCTTTGCCAGCTCATAATAATTCTTCAGCTGCATCAGCTTCATATCATATGTGAATATTTCCATTTCAAATCTGAACCGCGAAATATAATCCAAAGATTTAAGGTAGTCCCCTTTATAATGTTCAATATATGAGTTTGCATAGCAAAGCATATTTTCTTTAATATCAGGATTTACTTTTTCAATATATTCTTTAACGAAGTTTTCAGTCCAGTCAACATCATACGCATGTAATCCTGCCAGTAAAAACATTTTAAATGTCCCTGCATTAAGAAATCTTATTTCCCCGGATGGAAAAAGTCCTTTTGATAAAGCAAATTTTACGAACTCAAATTTTTGCTGTATAATTTGCTCACTTTGATTTGCCGTATAATAATTTATTACCGACATGAAGTAATTCATTTTCTCTCTCATATCAAGGGCATCATACGTATCCATATACACATCGTTCAAATGACTGTATAAATTCTCAAACTTTTTATTCTTTAACATTATACATATAAAAATAATATCAAGTTTTATTTTTTTATAGTTAGGATAATCCGGTCGAAGATCTTCCAGAAATTTATCAAGATTAAAATTGTTGAAGAGAAGTGATAGCTGCTCAGTTCTTCGGGTTATGTTAAAAACTTTGGAATTAACGTCTAAGCTGTTTAGAAGTTGATTCGACATTGCGAAAAGAAAATTTATAAGGTCTTCGCTTTGCTGCTCAACTACATCGTACATCTCAGAATTTTTATTTGCAAGCCCTTTGAAGTTAGAGTCCGTATTTCTCATTAAGATTCTCTGCAATTCCTTAATATATCCAACATCCCATCCATTCTCCGATGATAAATATTCTTCAACTTTAGATTCACCAATCTCGTACAATCCGCGAATTGAGTATCCTTCAACAAGCAAAAAATTTGAATAGAATTCCATTCGTCTCAAAGCACTAATGGCAATATAATCCTCCAGAATTTTTGTAAAGTCTGAGTTAAGTGTGCGCAAAATTTTTGACTGCTTTCCTTCGGCGTCATCCTTCTTTCCAAAATAAATTTTTAAGAATTTATCTTTCTCAATTTCAAAACCGGGATAAAATTTTAACAGCGAGTTATAATATTTTTCAAAATTTCTGCCTCTGCTGAAATAAGGAGATGCGATAAACTTTTTAAAATCTTTTACATCCTCTTCAGAGAATGTTTTAAGAATACTTATGATTTTTTCATTCAAAATGCGTGTTTTTATCGTAGCAGGAAAGTATTTTTAAATTCCGATAAAAACAATTTATTAATTTCTCAATATGTTTTATTTTGAGGTTTTTTTTGTGGCAATCACCTAAAATTTCTCTTTGCTTTTACTTACTAATAGTAAGTAACTTGCAAATGTGCACAAAGAGTGCACAGATTGTGCACTTAAAGTGCACGGGAAAATAAAACCGGCTCAGAATGAAAAAAAATTTAAAAATTGCAAGAGGATATAGGCTATATCCAAAAACTCAAAAACAGATAATTAAAATTCAAAAGATGCTTAAATCCGATTCCGATAAAGCAATTGCAACAGCCTGTGATTATTTTCTTAGTGTGCATACAGAAATAAAAAATAAAGAGAAAAATATTTTCATAAATAATTAAACGAACACTTTTTTCAGAATTAATAAGAAACAAAGTAATCGCTGAGCGGGAAGCAGTTAACTTTTTATTAAACTAAAAAACATCACCATGAAAAAACTTACGTTATTTATTTTACTATTTGTTGCTGTACCATTAGTTTTCTCTCAAACTAATAAAATTGCAGGAATGCATAATTCAGAAATGATTAGCAATCCCGGTCCCAACCCTAAGGTAACAGAAGTTATAAAAAATCTAAGAGCGGCAAGATTGGGAAATGATGCAGGAGCTGTTTCATACTGGGAAAATAAGCTGAGAGAATTGACTCATCCTCAAATAATAAATGCTTCGCCTGAAGCATTACGCTTCACAAGAGGAAATGGAGAAACAATAAATAACTCTGAGGCAACAAATTTTACGAGAATAACAAACAGTCTTATAGTAGCAAATTCTATTTCACGCGAAGGCTTGCACGGAGAAATTTATGCAGCAGTAGGTTTTTTCGGGTCGCCTACAAGTCCCGATACTTTAAAAATTTTCAGGTCAGTTAATAACGGACTAAATTTTACTCTGGTTGGTTCAGTTGCTGAATCAGATTTAAAAATAACTAATAACGGATTAGACATTGAAGCAGTTTCAAAAGGTGATTCTTCCTACGCATACGTTGCAATGAATTATACTTTGGGCGGCAATAAGTCATCTGCACTTATCAGAGTTCGTCAGGATGGTTTACAGTTTAATGTTTACGGATTATTTGGAGATGCCTCCAGAAAATATACACTCGGAAGAATTACCAGTGATAACTCAGTCTTTTTCTCAAGCCCATACATTTATTTTTCAGTTACGTTAGATTCAACAGTCAGCGGTACAAGAAGATTAAAATCGAAACTGTTTTCACTGCAAAACATATTTGCAAATAATACTTTTCTTATGACAGGTTATCAGGATGCCGTTAACGGACAATATGGATATTATGTTGCAGGTGCAGCACCGGACTCTGCTAAGTTTGAATCTGATATTGCCTTCGTTAATACAGAAGGAGACCAGGATCAGCTTTACACTATCACTGTTGTAAGAGGAATACCGGGATTATTCGGAAGCGGCTCCACTCTTTGCTTCACACGCAGTGTGGATTTAGGGATTACAGTCCCTGCATTATTTACAACTGCCGACGCAGGATATTATAAAGAAAATCCAAGAATTGCTACGACAGGATTCTTAAATAATTCGTTAATGGTTTGTGTGAGAAGACTTTACGGAGGCGGAGACTGGGACCCATATTCTTTCTATACAACTAATGTTACTACAGGCACACCTGCATTCGTAGGAGATTATGTCAACTCAACTACTGATACAACTATTGGAGTTTCTGTAGCAGGAAGAATAAAATCAAACGGCTCATATTTATTCGCTTTTAATAATAGATTAAATGGTCCTAACGACAGTAAAATTTATACCCGACCCTTTTCAAACGGAATAATAGGTACACAGGTTCAATCCAATCCGGTTAATATTACAGGCACAAATTTTTACGGAAACCCTGACGCAGGATTTAGAAATATAAATAATGATTCTTGCTTAGTTATCTGGGGCGGTACAGTTGGTATTGGTTCTTATGTTACGGGAGGATGCACAGGCGGAACATTTACAGGTATAGGTTCTTCAACGGTAAAAGCTGATGATTATCATTTGTCTCAAAATTATCCTAATCCATTTAATCCTTCTACAATAATAAATTATTCATTGCCTGTTCAGAGTAACGTATTAATAAAGATATTTGATGTACTTGGTAAAGAAGTCGCTTACATTGTAAATGAAACACAAAGTGCAGGTTTGCACTCAATTGAGTTCAACGGTGTAAATCTAACCAGTGGAGTTTACTATTACAGAATTGAAGCGAATGATTTTGCGGATACAAAAAAAATGTTATTGATAAAGTAAAACAGAACAATTATTCCCGTTGCTGCAGCTCAACCAATTACTTAGAAGCGGGAATTTAAAAGTTAATTAATTAAATTTATCTTATGAAAAAAATATTGTTGTCTTTATTAATTCTTGTTATTCCCCTTTTTCTTGTACTTAACTCTCACGAAAATATGACTGCCGGAAAAGAAGAAAAAGAGAATGAGAAAACTGAAGAAATAGAAAATTCAAGCGGTGAAAGGATTGCTAAAAAAGAAGCGATGAAGGATTATCATAAACTTGAAAACTCAATTTCTGTTGAAGAAAGAATGCGTCTATGGCAAACAGTTGAGAATTATCCTCAAGAAGATGCCAGCGTAAATGCAGCCTTTGACTGGAAATCAATAGGACCATTCGGAATGACAGTTTTGGCTAACAACTCTAAGATGACGGGACGTGTTTTAGATGTAAAGCCGCCTTACGGAAATGCAGGATTGCGAATTGCAACTTGCAATGGTGGTTTATGGGAGTATGGGGTTTTAGTTGCATTTCCTTTAAGTGATAATGTTCCTACTCTTGCAATCGGTTCATTCGATTCGCATCCTGACTCCAGCGATGTAATTATTATAGGGACAGGTGAACCTGGTGGAACTATATTCAGTAATCCAACAGGGACAGGTCTTTACAGAACAAGTAACCGAGGTACAAACTGGGTTTCAATTCCTATGACTCCCGTGCCTAATAATTTTCATAAAGTGCGTTTCCATCCGATTGATAAGCAAATTGTTTTTGCCGCAACAGATTTAGGTTTGTATAAAAGCACGACAGGTGGAACAAGTTTTTCACTTAACCGCCCAGGTAATTACTCTGATTTTGTTTATGATGTTAACTCCCCGGGTTGGATATATACTTCCAAAATTAAAAGAGGAATTTTTTATTCATCAGATTACGGAGTTACCTGGGACTCTAGCGTTGTAGGATTGCCGCCTGACATCGGTGATATTAAAATAGATATTGCAAAGAGTAATTCTGCCATAATGTATGCAAGTATTTCAAGCGACTCATTATGCGTAGGCAATACTAACTTGCCCTTCAGAATGAAAGTATATAAATCAGTTAACTATGGGTTTAATTGGGTAAGAATAAACAATAGAATTAACGGAGTGGACTATCTTGATTATTCATATTGCCAAGGATATTATAATAATATTGTATCTATTAATCCTGTAAATCCCAATATAGTTATTGTAGGCGGCGGTTCGATTCAGCTTACAACCAATGGCGGCACAAACTGGACTGAACCGGCTGACGACCATCACCATGACCATCATTGCACTGCTTGGGATGCAGCGGGCAATACTTTTTACTCCGGCAGTGATGGAGGAATAGCGACCACAACTAACCTATGTGCAGACTGGAATTCCATTTTCAACTTTATCCCTCTCACACAATTTTACGATGGCGATGTCGGTACCTCAAACCCCAATGTAATGATTGGCGGAGCGCAGGATAATGCTAATCCTATGACAACAAACGGCGCTGACTGGATTTATAGGGGAGCAGGTGATGGCTGGTCTGGGGTAGTAAGCCCAAGCAACGCAAATAATTTAATTATTAGCTGGAACTCCTCTCTGCAAAAAACAACTGATGGCGGTCAGAATTTTATTAATTCTTCGTCAGGTATTCAAACTATATCACCGATAAGCTTTTTCACTTCAGATAGATATAGCCCGCTTAATATATATTTCTATACAAATGGATATTTGTACAAAACAATTACAGGCGGTACAAGCTATCAGAATCTGAACCAACAATTTCAACTAAGCGCAAGCAGATGCCCTATCTCCGCTGAAAAAGGCAGCGCAACAAACGCGAATGAAGTAGTTTATATCCCATCAGGTTCCTCTCTTAGTGGAAGCAGTTTATATGTTTATATGAATGGAGTAATGAATAATAGGTCAGCCACATTACCTTTTGGCAGATCAGTTTGGCGGGTTTCACCTCATCCGCGTGATACTGCTATAGCCTATGCAATTTTACCGGCTACGGGATTAAGCAATCAGATTTACAAAACAAGAAACCGAGGCGTAAACTGGTATAATGTATCGGGAAATTTCCCCGGTGTTCCCGTAAAAGATATGCAGGTAAACCCGATTGACTCAAATATAATGGTTGCCTGCACAGGAGGATTTGGATATTACAAATCTACAAATGCAGGACAAAACTGGTACAGATGGAATAACGGCGCCCCTAAAGGTACCTTTAGTGATAAAATGACTTACATTGACAGCGTAGGTGTAAATAGATTTTATGTTGTCTCATTTACAAACGGAAGAGGAGTTTATATAAGAAATATTAACAATCAGGATAGTATTCTTACAGGTGTTTCAAACACTAATCTTAAACTTGATTATAAGTTATCTCAAAATTATCCCAACCCTTTTAATCCTTCTACTAATATAAAATATTCTGTTTCAAAAACTGCAAATGTAAAAATTACAATTTTTGATTTAGCAGGAAAAAAAGTAGCTGAACTGGTTAATGAAAAAAAATCACCCGGAATATACGATGTGATTTTTAACGGTAGTAATATTTCCTCCGGAATTTATTTCTATAGAATGGAAACTGAAAATTTTACTGAGACTAAGAAAATGATACTTATAAAATAAAATTACATACCTTCCTAAAACAAAACAGCCCTGCTGAATTTCTTCAACAGGGCTGTTTTAATTTTCGCCTTTTTATGAGCGAGGTGAGATGGAAATTTATTTCTTAAAGATTATTTTATAAGCATCATTTTCTTTGTCTGCACAAAATTATTATTTCCGCCTTCAGCAATTATTCTGTAAAAATAAGCGCCTGAAGATAATGCAGAAGCATTAATGTTTGCAGTATAGAATCCTGATGGTTTTAAATCGCCATTGAGTAAAGTCATAATTTCTCTTCCTGTCATATCGTAGATAGCAATTGTTACCTTGCTATCGAACGGTAAGTCAAAATCAATCTTTGTTGTAGGATTGAACGGATTCGGATAGTTCTGCGATAATGCAAAATTTTTCGGAACACCGACTTCAACGTACGAAGATAAATCATAATATTTATAGTTACCGTTATTATCAATCTGCTTCAATCTGTAGTTATATTTTCCTTTACCTTCAATGTTTTCGGAGAATTTATAATTCATCTGATGATTTACTGTTCCGCTTCCGGCAACGTTACCGACTCTTGCCCAGGTACCGTTCTCAAAAGCTTTTCTTTCAACGTCAAATCCTGTGTTATTAAGTTCTGAAACAGTTGACTAGTTTAATTCAACTTTGTTTCTGTTTACGTTAGAGCTGAACGATGCCAATTCAACCGGCATAGGATTGTTTGTTGAAGTAAGAGTAAAGATAGAGAATGAATTTAATCCTGTTGCCGTTGCAAAAGCAGGAGGACCTACAGTATAGCTTCCGTTTGCAAGCTGTGGAACCCAGTCAACACCTTGGTTAGAGCTTTTGACTATTCTTGTATTAGCAGGTACAGTCATATTGTAAAATTGTTCAGGGTATGAATATAAATTAACATCATAGTTCAATGCTACCGGACTTCCAGTAACATAAATTGAATCATAAAAAGCTGCATAGTCGTGATTAGCGCCTGGAGGAATTTTACCGCCGAAATGTCTTAATGAAATATTAAAGTTAAATCCCGATGTAGGAGCATTGATAGTAATCGAGGCCATTAATTTTCCGCCGAATGAAAAATTATATGTGCCTAATGCATTAATTGAATTTGTAATAATAGGAGGCGCAGCTGTAGGTGCTGCTGCAAGGTCTGCGCATCCTATTGCCGATGTACCACCAACCACACTAATAGAGCGCTGCACGTCGTTAATATCTCTCGATATCGAAGGATAGTTTACAGGCGTCCCTTGTCCGTAAGCATACCACGCTTCTGAGTTACCGGGAATTAAAGACATATTTGCAGATGCCGTAGCAGTCCATAAACTTGCGGATGAAACATTTGCAACAACATCCGAGAGAGAACTCTTATCACCCAATGAGTTTGTTTTCCATGTACCAAAATCAAGTCCGATATTTGTTGTATTAAATGCGCCAATATTTCCTGTGATAGCGCCAATGTACAAATTATTATTTGCAGATGTATCCTGCCAGTTTGCTGCATTTTGAACGCACATAGGGAAACCACCTGCGCCGCCTGTTCTGTTATAATACACTATATTATTTCTGAATGTAATAGGTCCTGTAGAACTTCTATAAAATCCATAAGAATAATTTGTAGCGCCCGTTGTACTTCCTGCAATGTAAATTGAGTTATACAGGAATGACATTGTACCTGTATTTAAAACACTGTGCAATATACCTCTTATCTGAGCTTCGGTACCCGTTTGTGTTGCAAGAGAAATTGCATTGTTGTACACAAATACGTTACCAGTAGTACTTGCTATTTGTATTCCGTTAATCTGCGGCGCATTTACGCCCGTATTAGTATTTGTACATGTCAGGTCTGAAATTTTATTGCTGTAAATATTCGTAGTACCCGTTGCCGTACCACCGGCATAACAAATTCCTGCAAACGAGAGAGCAAGAGTTGAATCTGAAAAATTCTGAATATTATTTACAACATTATTGTTAATATTTGTTATATGGTTTGCTGTTCCGTTTAATGTTCTTATAGGAAAAACATTAAAAGATGTAGAAACAACTGCATTATTTGCTTTGAAATTACTAAACGTATTGTAGTAAGCATTAACTCTGAATCCGCTATTAATTAATAAACCGCAGAGTCTGTCGTTCTTTTTTCTATAATAACTTACGTTTGAAATTGTATTGCTGACAACATTAATTGTATCCGTGAGGCCGCCGCTGACAGTTATTAATCCGTTATCATATGTGCAATGAACAGTATCCCAAGGATTTGCTAAACCTCCAATCGTATTACTGAATATTTCAAGTCGCCCTACACCTAGAATTCCCACAATTATATTTGTAGTTACCGCATCATTGCCTGAAATATTTGCGATAACGTTATTTCTAACAGTTGATAAACTTGCAGAGCCAACGGTAACTCTTATTGCTTGGAGCGTTGTACCATTTGCATTTAAAAGCGTTGCGCCTGATCTATCTGATGCAGAGCCGCCGATACTGTTAAAGCTAATCGAGTTATAAACGCTTGTTGCACTATTATAGTTTATAATGTTAATTGCAGCAGTTTGCGCAGTATCATTATAGAAGTAGTTTGAATCTACGGCAACACTATCTCCGATAGATGTTAAATCCATTACAGCAGTTGAAGTTCCACTCCACTTTCTGAATGTATTGCTGGTAAAAGCAAGTCTGCTGTTGCTTGCAGGAAATACTGCAACTGATGAACTATAAATTGCACGCACATATCTCTCGCTGTTAATACCTTCAAAAATATTTTTTGTAACGTATATACTGTCGTTTCCTAATGTACCTGTTGTGCCTGCTAACCTTACAGATGCGTTTGTACTCGTTGCGGTATTACTTCTTATAAAGCAGTTTCTTACTGCTATCGCTCTCGCTTCGTTTATAAATTCAAATACAGGAGTTGTGTTTGCAGCGGTAGAATTATAATTCTGGAACACAAGAAACTGCCCTGCGCCAGCGAATGAACCTTCGATGTAAATTTTTCTTACACCGTTGAATCTTATCATAGCGTTTGCAGCTATACCTGTACCGCTGATAATATAAGTAGTAGCAGAGGAAGGAGTGATGTAAACTCCGAATCCGCTTGCGATTGCATTTAATGCGTTACTGCCGTCTTCGGTGCAGTTTCCAACAACTGCTACGGTTAAGTCTCCGCTGAGACCAACTGTATTAATTGCCTGAAACAAGCCGCCTGCGCCCGTTATGCTTGGGAATGTTCCGCCCGGTGTGCCGAGAGTTACGATTCCGCTAAGCTGAGCAAAAGATGTTGTGCCTATAAATAACGAGCACAAAATTATAAAAGTACTAAAGATTTTTTTCATATTTCTAAAAGGTTTTAATTTTGGTACTAATAATATTATTAGCATAATTAAAGAAAAATCCTAACAAAAACCTAACAAATTAGCATTTTTTGTAAGATTTAAAGCGAAGGGAGAGATTAATTTAACATAACTTCTAATAAACAAATGTTTACTTTTGTTTACTTTTGTTTATTTTTATTAAGGCACTCGATTTTTTATATTCTAATTTTTAAAATAAAACCGATTATAGGAATAGTTCAGCTGCCGCCTGCTAAACGGCACTTGAAATAAAATATCCAATATTTCCGACTTTTGCAAAGAAACTTTTTCGGATTTGTTTGTAACTTTAAAAATCAAACTCATCGAAAAAGAATAATGAAATGATTTACCAATCCATTGTATGTCTTACACGTCAGTATAGTCGCAACGTTTTGACATATCTTGTAACCTCAATTTCCAAAAATCTAAATAACATCAAATTTCATGCTGTTAATATAAAAGTCTTATGCATGTTTTTTGAGTGTTAACATTTGTAATGTTTAAAATCTTTTCTACAATCTTAACAGCAACTTAATTTGTCTTAGATTCTACTACGACTTCAGCTAATCTATAAATTTCAATTCTTTTGATTTGATATCCCAGAAAAATCCAAAGCAGTTTATCGCTCGTTGTTTAATTTAAGATTAAAAAATCTTAAATCTCAAAAAGGAGAAATTATGTCAAAACAAGAAATTCAAAATAACACATCCGAAGGATTGGTTGAAGTTATTAAAACCCCAATTAGCAGAAGAAATTTTCTGGCATTTACAGGAATTTCAATTGCTGCAGCAGGGGTAGTATCCTTAGGCTTACAGGGATGTAAAACAGATGATATTGTTGCACCGGTAACCGGTTCTGTTGATGTGGGAAAAAATGATACTGGTGTCTTGAATTATGCTTATGCTTTAGAACAGCTTGAAGCTGCATTTTACATTCAGGCAGTTGCAACACCTTACTCAGGAATGACAGGCGCAGAGCTTGCAATTCTTACAGATATAAGAGATCATGAAATATGTCACAGAGATTTCTTTAAAGCTGCTATAGGTTCTGCAGCTATCGGAAGTCTTGTTGTAAATTTCTCTTCGATAAACTTCACAAGCCGCGCAAGTGTATTAGGCACTGCAAAAGCATTTGAAGATTTAGGAGTCTCTGCTTACAACGGCGCAGGCTACTATATTGCTAACCCAGTATATCTTGAGCTTGCAGGAAAAATTGTTTCAGTAGAAGCAAGACATGCAGCAGCTATAAGAGATTTATTAAATCCACGCTCTGCAGATTTTGCAGGCAATGATGTTGTTGATGCCTCTTCGGGTCTGGATGTTCAAAGAAAACCAAGCCAAGTGCTTCCAATTGCAGCAGCATATTTATCAACAACAGTTACTGCTAACTATTTACCATAAGGAGAAAAAAAATGAAACTCGAAAATCTATATAACGACATTCAATCAAAAATTAGTGATGATAAGCACTCACGAAGAGTTGCTTTCAAACAAGCTGGTGATTTCGGAGTAAAAGCAGCACTAGTTTCTTTGCCGTTTGTGCTTTCCTCGCTTCTTACTAAAACAGCAGGCGCAAAAAATACATCTGCGACAGTGGTAGAAGTACTTAACTTTGCTCTTACCTTAGAATTTCTTGAATCTGCATTTTATCAGAGGGGAATTTCTATGGGTGTTATTGCAGCAGGTGATGCAGCTGTATTTAATCAGATAGTACAGCATGAAGCATCGCATGTTATCACACTAAGAAATACTATTATAAGCTTAGCCGGAACACCTGTATCACAGCCTACTTTTGATTTCACAGCCGGAGGAGCGTTTCCTGATGTATTCACCAATTATGCCACTTTTTTAACAGTTGCTCAGGCGTTTGAAGATACAGGCGTGAGGGCTTATAAAGGACAAGCCGGAAACCTGATGAGTAATCCTGGAGTTCTTACTGCCGCTTTGCAGATTCACTCTGTTGAAGCCAGACATGCTTCAGAAGTAAGAAGAATACGCGGACAAAAAGGATGGATTTCTAATGCCGATGGCGGCGGTGCTCCTGCCTCAATTTATGTAAGAGAAGATAATTATGTACAAGGCGGAGTTGATGTAAGAACTATAAGTTCAGTATCGCCTCAGGCAATTACCGAAGCTTTTGATGAAACTTTAACAATGGATGAAGTGCTGGCAATAGCCGGTCCGTTCATAGTATAAACCAAAGGAGAATAAAATGTTTGGATTAGGAACACCTGAAATCCTTTTAATAGGAGTTGTAATATTGGTTCTGTTCGGCGCAAAGAAAATTCCTGAAATGATGCAGGGATTTGGTAAAGGAATAAAGGAATTTAAAAAAGCTACCGGCGATGTAACAGAACACATATAAAGCAAAAAAAATAAATTATATATTAAGTATCAAAAAGTCCTTTAGAGTTATCTCTAAAGGACTTTCAATTAAATTCATTATCAGTGATATCAAAAACTAATTTTATTGACTGACTTAAATGTCATAAGGTCATAAGTAATTTGACATAATTGCTGTTACGCAATTGAATATAGTCAATAATAACCGTTTAAAGAGCTTTATTAAAAAAAAAGTTAGGCACACGTATTGAATTAGTAAAGAATATATTTAAAAAACGCAGCCAATCAGGCTGCATTAATCGAAAGGAATTAAAAATGTTTACAAAAATCTACAAATTAGTTTTTACTTTAGTAATGTTCGCATTACTTACATCAAGTATTACACAGGCTCAAACAGTTAAAAAAACTATGGTTGCCGTTTACCCTGCAGTCTCAATTGCAATTGGTGGTGGCGCGCAATTTCCTGTAGGAGATTTAGGCACAACGTATAAATCCAGTTTTAATGCCGGATTAGATGTTAATCTTAAAATTAATAAAGAAACATCATTCTTTTTAAACGGCAGTTATTTTGATTTGCCAAGAAAACCGGATGGTATTCCGGGACCTGATGCAAGTATCCTTTCAATAACGGCAGGACCTAGATATGTATTTTCTAGCGCAAACGTAAAAGCTAAATTTTTTCTTGAAGCTGGTCTCGGTGCTTACATCATAAGTACAAAAGATTATACAACTCTTACAACACCGGCTGTTTTAATTCCTGGGACATCAAAAGCTAATTTTGGTGCAAACGTTGGTCCGGGTGCTGTTTTGCCTTTAAGTGATTCAATGGATTTATTGTTGAAAGCTAAACTTCATTATATCTTCACAACAGGCGGTTCAAGCACTTTCATATCAACAGCAATAGGACTTGATTTCAAATTGTAATTCCAATCGATAAGATGTAAGTATTACTCTTAAGGTCTTCAAATTAATTTTTGGAGACCTTTTTTATTTACGGTTCATTTGTTGGTTTGAATCTGCTGAAGTATCAAAGAAAAATATTGTGCGGTCAGGGACTTGAATCAAAGGTTGAAATCATAACAGTCAAGAGAATTCATGTTTTACAAAAATGGTTAAGGGAAGGGATTAAACGCTGCATTATTTTCTTAAAATCCGGTAACGAAACCAATGGCGAGTTCCGGCTTAAAAGCGGTTTTGAGCGAAGAAAAGACCTTAGAGCTTTCTAGATTTGTAACAATAAAGTGGTATAAACAATCATATTCGTATCGATGAGCTTATCCTTATTACACTTACTTCTTACCTTTTCTTTCTATACCTTCTAAGTAGTAATACTGTGAGTATAATTACAGAGAATAAAAGACGCAATCTCTGTTACGAAATAAACTGGTGAAGGACAAGTAATAAATGAAACGGAATAAGAAAACAACTGTATTAATTATTGAAGATAACAGACTTCTAAGAGAGGGACTTACTTCAATGATAAATGAACAGCCTGATTTAAAAGTAATCGGCACATTCAGTGAAACGGAAAAATCGATTCAAAAAATTGCTGAACTAACGCCTGAAGTGGTTTTGATTGACCTTGGATTAAGAAGTAAGAATAGTCTTCACATTGTAAAATCTTTAAAAAAACATTCACCTGGCATTAAAGTAATTGTAATGGACCTGATGCCCATAGAAGATGATATATTGGATTTTGTAAAAGCCGGGGCTGAAGGTTTTATACTAAAAGATGCGAAGGTAAACGAATTTTTAAAAACTATAAGCTCTGTTGCTGCAGGGGAAAAAGTACTTCCTTCCAATATGACAGGGTCACTTTTCTCACAGATAATCGAAAGAGCAATAAGCGGCAAAAAAAACCCACATCTTGAGCAGGCAATTAAAATGACTAAACGGGAACGTGAAGTTGTACAGCTAATTGCCGAAGGACGCTCAAATAAAGAAATCGGAAAAACACTTCATCTTTCACCTTTCACGGTAAAAAGCCACGTGCACAACATACTTGAAAAAATGGCTTTGCATACAAGATTGCAGATAGCAAACTTTGCTCATACAAATAAAGATTTTAACTATGTACAAACACCCGCTAACTGATTTTAACTAAGACATAATTTTATATTTTAGCTGTTAAAATCCCCGATGCATATCTTTACGGGATATGAACATCTCCTGCATTTCACTTCCTTATTTCCCTGCGTTTCTTTATTTTCCAGTTAAGCTAAATCTACAAATAAGTAAGGTATATCATATCCTTTATGGCAAAATTAATCGATAAAGACTTAACTGCAATCAAACCGGAAAAAATTGGAGTATTAATCATTGAAGATAACCGTATGCTTCGTGAAGGAATAGCTGCAATGATAAATGAACGCCCTGATTTAAAAGTTGTAAGCGCATTAACTAAGAGC
Source organism: Ignavibacteria bacterium (assembly GCA_038225955.1). Lineage (GTDB taxonomy): Bacteria > Bacteroidota > Ignavibacteria > Tepidaquicellales > Tepidaquicellaceae > JAFDZO01. Next base: position 23,243 of record JBBRQV010000001.1, read on the forward strand.
GAGAAATCACTGGCCAAAGTTTTTGAGCTTAAGCCCGATGTAGTTTTGATAGACCTTGGATTGAGGAACCAGAGCAGCCTTCACATTGTGAAATCATTAAAGAAAAAATCTCCTGATATAAAAATAATAGTAATGGATTTAATGCCCGTAGAAGATGATATTCTTGATTTTGTTAAGGCCGGCGCTGCGGGATTTATTCTTAAAGATGCTAAAGTCAGTGAGTTTTTAAATACAATCAGTTCAGTTGCCGCAGGAGCAAAAGTACTCCCATCGGATATGACCGATTCACTTTTTTCCGCCATAATTAAAAGAGCAATGCTAAGTTCACGAAATCCTGATCTTAGTCATTCTGTATGGATGACTAAGCGAGAGCGTGAGGTCGTTGCTCATATAGCCGACGGCCGCTCCAATAAAGAAATAGGAAAGCTTCTTTATCTCTCACCTTTCACTGTAAAAAGTCACGTCCATAACATACTGGAAAAAATGGCTCTTCATACAAGATTGCAGATAGCAAACTATGCCCACACTTATAAAGAGTTCAATTACACGGCTGCCCCAACTCCAACAAATGAAAAAAAATAGCTTGGAATTTTTTATAGTCCATTCAGGTTAGCTCTCTTTTCAACCCACCGCCCGATACAAATCTAAAAACAATTTCATTAATTTATTGAGTGTATTTCATACTAAATTATTAATTTTTAGCATCGAATTTACTTGTCACTTTTTTATTATATAGTTTTAATCCTTCTCAAATGGATAAAATATATGGTGTTTACACCAGAAGCCTCACTCAGGAAAAGTGGCATTGGAAAAAGGAATGTCCTGACTACCCCCAAGATGTAATAAATGAATGTATGATATCAACTAAGCCGCTTCCCCTTAGCGAACTTTGCGCGTTATGCTTTGAAATAGATATATCTTTATATACACCTTTTCAAAACAAAGTGCTATAGGATGCAAGTCGAACATTCTAAGGGAATCACACATGAATGGCTTCAGAGATGGGTAGGGTTAAAATCAGTAGTCCATTGTGATTAGTTCTCTTTTCAACCCAAAGCCCGATTGCAAAATCAAAGCAATATCCGTAGATTATTAAGCATTACCATTTAAGGTAGTGCATACGAAAGGAATTAACAAATGTTTACAAAAATCTACAAATTAGTTTTCGCGTTAGTAATGTTTGCATTATTAACAACAAGTATTACAGAAGCTCAAACAGTTAAAAGAAGCATGGTTGCCGTTTATCCCGCAATCTCAATTGCAATTGGCGGTGGCGCACAATTTCCTGTTGGCGATTTAGGAAATTTTTATAAATCAAGTTTTAATGCAGGATTAGATATTAATCTTAAAGTTAACAAAGAAACATCATTCTTTTTAAATGCATCTTATTTTGACCTGCCAAGAAAACTCGATGGTATTCCGGGACCCGATGCAAGTATCTTTTCGATAACAGCAGGACCGAGATATGTATTTTCAGGAGCAAATGTAAAAGCTAAATTTTTTCTTGAAGCAGGTTTAGGTGCTTATATCTTGAGCTTAAAGGATTATACAACTCTAACAACTCCGGCTGTTTTAATTCCCGGTACATCAAAAGCTAATTTTGGTGCAAACGTAGGACCCGGTGTTATATTGCCTTTGAGCGACTCAATGGATTTACTAATGAAAACAAAACTTCATTATATCTTCACAACAGGCGGTTCAAGCACTTTTATATCAGCGCAAATAGGACTTGATTTCAAATTGTAATTCCAATCGATGAGATGTAAGAAATACTCTAAAAGGTCTCCGGTTCGCTTCGGAGACCTTTTTTAATTTTTATGTGTGACATGATTTATAATTATTAACAGATGTTTAATGTTTTATTAAAAACGAAACAATGAAAACAAAATTAACAAACTCAACAAAATTTGTAAGCAGAATAGGGCTGCTGTTTTACAGTTTGATTTTAGCAGTACTTTTAGTAGTGCCGGCTTCAGTTTTTTCTCAGGAAGCGGTTGTAAGTAATGCGGTAAATAATCAGGTAAATCCTGCAATGACTACGGATAACAACGGTGGAACAATTGCCGTATGGCAGGATTTTAGAAACGGTAAATATGAAATATACGCTCAAAGAATGAATTCTTTCGGCGTTGCTCAGTGGACTGCTAACGGTGTTCCTATTTGCTTACAAGATAGTAATTATAGCCCGGCAATTACCTATGATGGTATTGGCGGTGCAATTATTACATGGCAAGCATACAGAAACAGCGCAACAGCCGATATATATGCGCAGCGTGTAGATTCAAACGGTGTTATAATGTGGGCTCTTAACGGTCTTCCGTTATGCACTGTAGTATTTGACCAAAACACTATTACAATGGTTAACGATGATAATGGCGGAGCTATTTTAACATGGAGAGATTATCGCAGTAATATCGGTCTTGCAGATATCTATGCCCAAAGAGTTGGTCCTACGGGAGCAATGTTATGGGTAGCTAACGGAGTAAGCGTTTGCAATCAGGCAGCAGAGCAAGGCGCGCCCAAGCTAGTAAGTGACGGAACAGGCGGTGCATTTATTACATGGTCGGATCTCAGAGCAGGTGATTACGATATTTATACACAAAGAATAAGCGCAGGCGGAGCGCCGCAATGGACAACTAACGGAGTTGCAACTTGTACTTCGGCATCAGACCAATTAACTCCTGCTATTTGCAGCGATGGAGCCGGTGGTGTAATAATTGTATGGTCAGATTTCAGAAGCACAACAGATTTTAATATTTATGCCCAAAGACAAGGACCTGCAGGAGGAATTGTATGGACAGTTGACGGTATAGTTATGAATAACAACGTTGCTTACGCGCAGACTGAACCGCAAATCATCAGTGATGGATTAGGCGGCGCGATTATGACGTGGACAGATTATAGAACAGGTGTTCTTGCCGATATATATGCGCAGCGTGTAAGTTCTACAGGGGCGGTGCAATGGACTGCAACAGGAGTTACAATTTGTACTGCTGCAAATGACCAGATAAAATCTCAGCTTGTTAGTGATGGAAATCACGGAGCATACATTGCATGGGAAGACCATCGTAATGCGGGCAACTCAGATATATATGTTCAAAGAATAGCTCAAGATGCATCATTAAACTGGTCAGCAAATGGTGTTGCAGTATGCAATGCAAACTACGACCAATTAAATCCTTCTATCGTAAGCAACGGTAATCTAGGAGCATTTGTAGTCTGGCAGGATTTCAGAGGCGGAAATGATTTCGATATAGTAGAGTACGGTTTTAATACAGCTCTTCCTGTTGAACTTGCATCATTCACTTCAATAGTAAACGGCAGAGATATAAATATAAAATGGTCTACAGTATCAGAGCTTAACAACTCAGGATTTGATATAGAAAGAAAAGCCGGAACTGATGCATGGACAAAGATAGGTTTCGTTGCAGGCAATGGAACAACTAATACATTATCGGAGTATAACTATGAAGATAAGAACTTACAATCAGGAAACTATTTTTACAGACTGAAACAAATTGATTTTAATGGTAACTACAAATACTACACTCTAAGCAGCTTCACACAAATCGGAATTCCTGCCAAATTTAATCTCTCTCAGAATTATCCTAATCCGTTTAATCCTGTTACTCAGATAAATTTTGAAATACCTATCGATGCAATGGTTAATATAACCGTATTTGATATGGTAGGACGTGAAGTAAAAACTCTTGTAAATGAAACAAAAGCTGCAGGGTTTTACACAGTGCAATTTGATGCTTCTGGAATTTCAAGCGGTACTTACTTATACAGAATTTCGACAAACGGTGACAATAAATTTACAATGACAAAAAAACTTACGGTAGTAAAATAAGAAGTATACTACAAGAGCAATATGTAATTGAATAATCTTAGGTCTTCATAGAATAATGGAAACCTGTTAGATTTTCAAATTTAAAAGACATTAATTTAACTATTAAAAGCGAAACAATGAAAACAAATTTAACACTTAAATTAAAAACTGCCATATTCAGTTTATTACTGATGACAGCTTTTGCATTTCCAGTGGAAATTTTTTCACAATGGTCACAAGTGCCGGTTTCGGCTGCGCCAAATGACCAGACTAACCCAACAATTGTAAGTGACGGCAGCGGCGGAGCAATAATGACCTGGCAGGATAAACGAAACGGCAGTACCTATGATATTTATGCCCAGCGCATGAATTCCACAGGCACTCCCCTATGGTCAGCTAACGGAGTAGTAATATGCTCGGCAGATAGCAGTCAGATTAATCCAAGACTTGTAGCAGATGGCAGCGGCGGAGCAATAATTTGCTGGGAAGATAAAAGAAATGCAACGGGATGGGATATTTATTCACAAAGAGTAAACTCAAATGGAATAGTTCAATGGGCAACTAACGGACTTCCTGTTTGCACAGTTGTATTTGAGCAGGATACTCTTGCAATGGTTGGCGATGGAATAGGCGGTGCAATTTTAACATGGCAGGACTATCGCAGTAATAATGGCTTTGCAGATATTTATGCACAGCGTATTAGCACGGCAGGTGTAATGCTATGGACTGCAAATGGCGTAAGCATTTGTAATCAGGCAGCAGCTCAGCGCGGACCGAAAGTTTTAAGCGATGGAACTGGCGGAGCTTTTATTACATGGGCTGATAACAGAGCCGGGAATTTTGATATATATACGCAAAGAATAAGTACAGGAGGAGCAGTACAGTGGACAACTAACGGTGTTGCAACATGTACAATGGCTACTGACCAATTGAAACCTGATATTTGCAGTGACGGAGCAGCAGGTGTAATAATCACATGGACAGACTTTAGAAGCACCACAGATTTTAATATCTATGCGCAGAGACAAGGTCCTGCAGGAGCAATTGTTTGGACAGTAGACGGAATAGTTATGAATAACAATGTTGCTTACGAACAAACCGATCCGAAGATTATCAGTGACGGTGTTGGCGGAGCAATTATTTCATGGACAGATTACAGAACAGGTATTACTGCTGATATTTATGCCCAAAGAGTGAACTCAACCGGTGCAGTACAATGGACTGCAACAGGAATAATAATTTGCACAGCAACAGGCGATCAGATAAAATCACAGTTAGTCAGTGATGGAAACAGTGGAGCATATATTGTATGGGAAGATCATCGTAATGCAGGTAACTCAGATATCTATGCACAGAGAATAGCTTCAAATGCAGCCATCAATTGGTCAGCTAACGGAGTTATAATTTCTTCAGCTGTTCATGACCAGCTTAATCCTATGATGGTAATTGACGGTAATCTGGGAGCTATAGTAGTATGGCAGGATTTCCGTAACAACAGTAACTATGATATTTATGCAGCAGGATTTAATACTTCAACAGGAATAATTAATACAAGTACTCTTGCTGAAAAATATAATCTATCACAGAATTATCCGAACCCTTTTAATCCGACGACAAAAATAGAATTCGCAATTACAAAGCAGGAATTTGTCAGCTTGAAGATATATGATATTCAGGGCAGAGAAGCAGCAGTTTTGGTAAACGGAAATTTATCGTCGGGTACTTACAGTATTAACTGGGATGCAGCGAAATTCCAAACAGGAGTTTACTTTTACAAATTAGTAACTAATAGCTTTTCAGATACAAAAAAGATGATGTTAGTGAAGTAAGAAGAAGTAAGAAGAAGTAAGAAGAAGTAAGAAAATATAGTTTTTTAATAAAGCTCCTGTATTGTTTATCAGTACAGGAGCTTTTTTTATATAAAAATTAAAAGCCGTTTGGATTTTTTATCCTCACGGCTTTTTTGTTGGTTTGAAATTGTAAAATAATTTTTTAATTTTAAAAAGCCTCCCCGCAAGCGTAATCAATCATTTTTTATTCTTATAACATAATGCACAATAAAATTTTCGAAGATGTAGATAACTATATTGAAAGTCTTTTGATTCCCCAAGATGATGCATTAGTTAAGGCGGAAGAATCTTTAGAGAAAGAAAATATTCCTGCAATAAGTGTCACACCGAATCAGGGGAAGTTTTTGCAAATCCTAGCGCAAAGCGTGCTGGCAAAAAATATTTTAGAAATCGGAACACTTGCCGGCTACAGCACAATCTGGCTGGCAAGAGCTTTACCGGAAAATGGTAAACTAATCACAATTGAGTTTGAACCGCATCATACCGAAGTCGCACAGAAAAATATTATGCGAGCAGGGCTTGAATCAAAAGTAAAAATTATCACAGGCAAAGCAATGGATGTATTAGAAAAAATGATTGAAGAAAAAAGAGAACCTTTTGATTTTATTTTCATTGATGCTGATAAACCACCCTACACCGAATATTTTCAGTTAGCATTAAAGCTTTCGCATAAGGGAGCATTAATAATCGCAGATAATGTAATCCGCAACGGAGATATTCTTCACGAAAATAGTACAGATGAAAAAGTTTTAGGTGTGCAAAGGTTCAATAAATTTCTATCTGAGTGCAAAGAAGTAAATGCAACTATTATCCAAACCGTAGGGGTGAAAGAGTACGACGGAATGGCAGTAGCAGTAGTGAAATAAAATTAACAAACATGACAGGCTTCACAATAAAAACAAAAGACGGAGAAAAAATCCGTTTCGCTTATTACATTTCAGATGCCCCTGTTACATCGAAGGCATTTGATGATGCTCTTCCATACACAGAAACTTTTTATCATGCAAAAGTATCAGGAGAAGAGATATGGACTGATAAAGCTCCTGAGCTTAATATCATTCAGGAAAATTCATCAGTGTTTATACAAGCGGGAGAAGTTGTTATCGGTCCCATAGGTCCTTTCAGAAATAAAGTAATAAAATGCATGGGCATTATGTACGGCGAAGGTAAGCTGCTTGACTGCGGAAATATATTTGCAAAGGTTTACGATGAAGACTTATCATCGTTAAAAGTAGTATGCAAAAAATTCTGGAGCGAAGGATTTCACGAATTAACTTTTGAAAAACTCGACTAAAATAATAAAGCATGTTTGATTATAGAGAAATGACCTTAAACGATTACGAAGATTCAATTGAGCTTTGGAAAAAAACCGAAGGAATGGGATTTCTTGAAAACGATACAACTGAGTCATTGGGATTTTATCTTAAGCGAAATCTGGGGATGAGTTTTGTTTGCGTTGAGAAAGAAATAAATTCAATTGTAGGAACTATACTCGGCGGACATGATGGCAGGCGCGGATATATTTATCATCTTGCAGTTAATCCTGATTACAGAGGGAAATCAATCGGCAAAACACTCATAGATTTAACCGTTACAAAAATAAAAGAAGCCGGATTGAAACGGTGCCTTGCATTGGTTCTCGATTCCAATAAAAACGGAATTAAATTCTGGGAAAAAATAAACTGGAATGAACGTGATTTGATTGTTTATTCACTCGATTTATAGCAACTTTGTCACAACTTTCCTTTCGAAACATCTAATATTTAAAGACGTAATTTAAGGACGTAAGCTTTTACTCCCCTAGATTAAACCGAATAATTTTATGAAAAACTTAGTTTGCCTTTTAGCATTTTTACTTATCCCGTTTATTTCAAACGCGCAAACAGATTTTTTAAACGACAATAAATTATACAATAATCTTTATCCGCACGACTTGGTTGAATTTTTAAAAGCAAATCCCGATGCGCTTTTGATAGATGTCAGAAGTCCCGGGGAATTTGCCGATACAAGTTCTAAGCAAAGTCTGAATATTGGTCATTTAAAAGGAGCAATAAATATTTCAATCGATTCAATTGAGAACAGAGTAAACGATATAAAAGACCATACCGATAAACCCGTTATTCTTTACTGCTCGCATAGCCAGAGAAGCAGAAGAGTGAGCAAATATCTTTTAGAAAACGGATTCAAAAAAGTTTACAATCTTAATGGCGGAATGACTTATATGACGCAGGCAAATGAGAATGATTTTCCGGGTAAAAAGGAAATGATAGTTTTTTCACAGCCGTATAGGAATGTTTCAGTTGAAGAAGCGGTGAATTTAATTAACGATAATTCAGATATAGTGATTATTGATGTAAGAACTTCTGCTCAGTTTGAAGGACAAGATTCCGTTCAATCAAATAATATAGGAAGAATAAAACATTCCGTAAATATTCCATTTGAAGAGTTAAGAAACAGTTTATCAAACCTTGAATCTTACAAAGATAAAAATATTTTAGTATATGATATAAACGGAGCTCTTGGCAATCCTGCAGCAAAAATTTTAGTAGAGAATGGATTTTCCAAAGTTAATCATCTCATAGGAGGAACCGGCGCAATTTACAGGGAATCGGGCTCTGAAGTAAGAAGAAAAATTATGACAAACTTACCAAAATATAGTATTTTAAATCCGGTTGAAACGGTAAACCTCATTAAATCACACCATGACTTAATTATTTTAGATGTTCGCCCTACAGATGATTACAACAACAAAGGAATGATGTCTATGCTTAACGTTGGGAGATTAAAAAATTCGATTAATTTCCCGGCAGAAAAATTTGAAAGTGATGGACTCAAAACATTAAAAGATAAAAACTTAAAAATACTATTATATGGCTCCGGTGACGGCGCATATAAATGCGCAAAGATTCTTGAGGAAAATGGATTTAAAAATGTAAATGTACTGATAGAAGGATTATGGTCTTTGGTTTCTACTTATGCAAACATAAAAGGATATGAGGATATAAAAAATCTCATAGAAAATCACAAAGGAATGTGGTAAACTCTCGCATTCAATTATTTATAACATTCGCAAATGGAAGAAAAAATTTTAAGTGAAAAAGAATTTCACAAAAAATTTGGGGTAGATTGTTTTAACGGTACGTGGGAAATTATGAAAAAAGAAAATCCGACCGATGATGATGTTTGCGAAGCAATAAGACTTGCTCATTTATCTACATGGCACTGGCGTTTTGTAGGGACAGAGCTAAATCAGCAGCGTGGCGAATGGATTTGCTCAAGAGTGCATGCTCACTATGGCTTGGGCGAACGCGCACTGTACTATGCAAAGCGATGTTATGATTTAACAATTAAGCATTGTTTCGATGACTTCGATTTAGGCTACGGCTATGAATGTATGGCACGCGCTTATATGGTTTTAGGGGATGAAAGTGAAAAAGAAAAATATCTTATACTCGCTAAAGAATCTGTAACGCAGATAAAGAAAAAGGGAGATAAAGATTGGTTCCTGAAAGATCTTTCTACTATAAAATAGATTCAGTAATTAAAAAGGCGGTTCATCACCGCCTTTTGTTTTAATAAAATTTACAGTATCTCTTTCCAGATGCTCCTATCTTTCAGCATTACTTCTCTCAGTAAAGGAATAGGAGGAGAACCGTGTCTCAAGAATTCGTCATGAAATTTTTGAAGTGAATAATTTCCGCCTTCCTGCTTTTGATAATCATCTCTTAGTTTAAAAATCATTAATTTCCCCAGTGTGTAATTCAAGTAGCCAGGGTCGTTTGTTCCTCTCATTGCTTCAGAGTGAGCCGGTTGTTTTTCATAGTAACAGTTATCAGTAAAAAATTGCGTAGCTTCATCCACTGTCATTCCCTGAGTATGCATTTTTATTGAAACACAAAGACGGCAATAACGGAGAAGCGATTCATCCAACTGCGCAAGACGGTATTTTAATCCGGTCATCTCACTGTTTGTCTTTCCAAATCCTTCATCAATCATCATCTGTTCGCAGTAATGCGCCCAGCCTTCTGAGAAGGCATAGCTTCCAAAAATCTTCTGCATCTTAGTTGCATCGGATGCATTTACGTGGAGAAACTGAATGTAATGGCCGGGATAGGCTTCGTGAATCGATACCACATCAGTCGTGTAATAATTAAATGCAGTAAGCCACTCATCTTTTTGCTTATCACTCCAACTGCTTTCAACAGGCGTAACATAGTAATAAGCCTGAACGGATTTCTCAAAAGGTCCGGGAGTATCCATCGAAGCAAAACTTGTAGCGCGCGCGTACTGCGGCGTTTCCTTCACAATTGCTTTCACATCCGAGGGAAGCGAAACGATTTTTTTATCTATAAGGTACTGTCTTATTGCATCAAGATTTTTCTTTGTATCGGGAATAAGTCCCTCCGCAGTCGGATGGTCCTTCTGAATTTCCTTAAACACATCTATTGCCTTTTTAGTGGGGTCAATTTTTTTTGCGACTTCTTCAAATCTCCGCTGCTCTTCTTTCAAATGCTTTAAACCTATTGCAAGAATTTCTTCCGGTGTATAAGTAACCATTTCTCCAGCAAGCATTTTCTGATAAAGCTCTTTACCTATAGCATAATTGTTATCTGCCTTGGGTAGTTTTTCTTTTTCAAGATAATCCGCATAAGATTTTAACTCGCTGATTGCTCGATTATTCGCATCGTTAAAATCTTGCATCAGTGCATCATCCTTTACATCTTTTAATGCAACCTTTAAATCACTGCCAAGAAAATCTGCTGAGCCATTTGCAATTTGTATCGCAATCTCAACATAGGGTTTTGGAAGAACATCTTTTAAATTTTGTCTCGCAGCAGCAAATACATTCGGTGCATTTTTTTCGATTTTAATAATGGATTTAACTCTATCCTCTATGGGAGCAAAGTCTCTTGATATATAAATGTTCACGTCTACTGCCCCTGCATACATCATTGGATTTTTGCGATATGACTCTCTATCGTCAACTCCAAATAACTGCTTGCCGATTTCAAGTGATAAAATTTTATAGTTGAAATAATTTTTAGCGTTTAGCTCTGAAGGATTTATTGCTTCGAGTTTTGTCCTGTAGTTTCTCAGCCAGTCGGATTGCTTAATAAACGCAGCTAAAGAATAATCGGAAGTTTTTCCGTCGTATTGATGAAGACCAAGACCGGTAGCAGATTCGGGATTCAAATCAAGATACTCATTGATAAAATTTTCCGATAAAATTTCAAAATCGGAGTTTGCATCGGAAATTTTTATTAGAGTTGGATTGTTAAATCCTAATTGTAAAAACGTAAATATAGATAGTAAAAAAAATGTAAATAGTTTCATTCGTTTTTTAAAGTGTAATGTTAAATTAAGTAATATGAATTTATTTACAAATATCTTTATTTTGGATTATATATGAAAAAGAAGAACAATATTTATGATTCAATTACGCAGCTGTGGGTAAAATGCACTGGTAAACACATTAACATAAAAGAATACGAATGGCTTGCAGGACCTTTAGGCGAACCTGATGAAATCGGCGCGGATTACTTTGAAAAATATGCAGTAAAAAATAATTATGAATTAAGAAAAAATATTTCAGGAACAGGACTTATTCCTGATTTTAGAAATTTAAAAAATGATGACTTCAATCCAGATGAAGTAGATGCTGAAATAAAAAATTTTTATGAAAAAACTACAGAGTACTCTCTTAATGTCTGGGCAAAATGGTCAGGCGTTTTCAAACCATTCGGATGGCTTTTGAATATTATCTTTGCAAGAAGATTGCAGCAAATGAACATGCCCATAGCTGCCGATGAAACAAGCAAAGGAATGTCAAGCGAAGTTTATCACTTAATAGATAAGAAGTCCGGCGAAATAAAAGTAACCGGCTGGCTGAGAAAAAATCTTCTCACAGGAAATCTTATCTATGCAGGGTGCTACTCGCATTGCAAAGTACCCGAGGGTAATCTGAATTGTGTAAAAGTTGTTTTCCCGCTGCCAAACGGAAGTGCAACTATTATTTTAAAACCCATTAATTGCGAGAACGGCGCTTTGAAAATAATATCTTCGGGAAAGAGCATCGGAAGCCCCGGGTTTTATTTTATAGTATATGGTAAAGAAAATTCTGCATGGGTAAAGCACCTTAAAAATATGAAGGAAGTACTGCATGTTTACAAAGATTCTCAGGGTGTAATGAGAACTGACCACAACTTCCGCTTATTTGGATTAGAGTTTTTGCATCTTCATTATAAAATTACAAAGAAGAGTTAAGTATTATTTCAATGTCTTTAAATATTCTATTAAATCGTTTTTATCTTTATCTGACATTTTCCAAATTACACCGGTTTTTGCTTTTGTGCCATCACTCATGATTTCTTCATCTAAAAATCTTTTCAACAAGTCTTCTGTATAAGGAACGCTGTGTAAACCTGCATCGGATAAATCTTTAAACTTTATTGAACCCGTTGGACCCATTTTTCTGTTGGGCTTTCCCTCTCCCATATCGCCATGACAGTGCGAGCAGGAATGAACCATTCCGCTCATATCGGATTTATCCATATCCTGAACCACTTCGCCCTTTAAATTCAATCCTGTATTGAAAATTGATTCTCCATTTTTAACATCAAAATCGCTATTATTTAAAGTTAAAAGTGTTAACAGGAAACCTGTTAATGCTAAAATTCCAATTTTCATAATTTTATTCCTCTTTTATAGTTCTTATTCGTATTCTTTTGGGATAAGATTCGATTTTCAAATGTAGTTTTCACCTTTTAATAATTATTTTTGCGTAATTTAAAACCCTGTGCTCTAAATATACGGAAAAATCTTAATTGTTAATTGCCCCCTCTTAATCTATATTTGTTCTTTGCAAAAATTACAACCCTACTTTTCAACTCACATGAAGTTTTCAGATTTTGAGTATTCCCGTCCTGATTTAAATCTTATCGGACAAACTATACAAAAAGATTTAAAAGGGTTTAATAATGCCGAGTCAGCAGATACCCAGTGCCGGATTATTGAAAACATTAACGCTGTAAGAAAGAATTTTTCTACGATGTTTAATATTGCTTCGGTTAATTATTCTATCGATACGAACAATATGTTTTACGAAGAAGAAAAAAAATTCTTCGATGACAATTCACCAATCTTCTCAGGATTCATTTCAGAATATTACAAAGCTTTAGTTCAGTCAAAATTCAAAGATGAACTTCAGAAAAAATTCGGCAAACTTTTATTCGCAGTTGCAGAGTGTTACATAAAATCGTATGATCCTTCCATTAACGAAGATCTCGTACACGAGAACGAACTTTGCACCGAGTACAATAAGCTGATTGCTTCTGCAAAAATCTTCTACGACGGCGAAGAAAGAAACATTGCCGGAATGGAACCGTTTATGCTCTCAACAGATAGAGCAAAACGTAAAGAAGCAAACGAAATAAAATGGAAATACTATGCAGATAATGCCAAACAGCTTGATAGGATTTTTGACGACCTTGTAAAAATCCGTAATACTATGGCTCAAAAACTTGGCTATAAAAACTTCGTAGAGCTTGGCTACTATAGAATGGGACGAACAGATTACAATGCTGAAGATGTAAAACGATTCAGAAATTATGTAAAAAAATATGCAGTGCCGATTGCTGCAAAGTTAAAACAAAGACAGGCAAACAGACTCGGACTTGAAACACTTGAATACTTCGACGGCGCGCTTGATTTTAATTCAGGCAATGCTACTCCAAAAGGAACTCCCGAATGGATTTTAGAAAATGCAAGAAAAATGTACGAAGAGCTATCCAATGAAACAGGAGAGTTTTTTAATTTTATGGTAAAGAACGAACTGATGGACCTTGTGAATAAAAAAGGAAAAGAAGCCGGCGGCTACTGTACATTTATAGAAGATTATAAGTCACCATTTATCTTCTCAAACTTCAACGGAACATCGCACGATATCGTAGTTCTTACCCATGAAGCAGGACATGCATTCCAGGCATACTGCAGCAGGAATTTTAATATTGTTGAATATCATAATCCTACAATGGAGGCGTGCGAGATTCACTCGATGAGCATGGAGCTTCTTACATGGCCGTGGATGCAGTCTTTCTTTAAAGAAGATACGGAGAAATTTAAATTTTCAGCTATTAACGGATGCATGATTTTTATTCCTTACGGAACGGCAGTAGATGAATTCCAGCATTATGTTTACGAAAATCCGGATGCTACTCCTGAAGAAAGAAAGACATGCTGGAGAAAAACTGAGAAAAAATATTTACCTCTGCTTGATTATATAGACAACGACTATCTTGAGAACGGCGGCAGATGGCAGGCGCAAAGACACATTTACGAAAGTCCTTTCTACTATATAGATTATTGCTTAGCGCAGATAAGTGCATTTGAGTTTTGGAGAAAATCAAATGAGAACCGCGAAACTGCAATGGTAGATTATATTAAACTTTGCAAAGAAGGCGGCAGCCAATCGTACACCGAACTGTTGAAAGTTCCAAAGCTGGGCTCACCATTTATTGAAGAATGCTTTGAGCAAAACGTAAGCTATGTTGAGAACTGGCTCGATAAAGTTGACGACTTAGCTCTCTAATTATAATCATTGAATTACATTTTAATCCGGCAGCAAGTTATTGCTTCCGGATTTTTTTTCACTACTAATAGGTTAAATTATTTATGCAGCAAATAGAACACGAATTCACCTGTCCATATTGCTTTGAGAAAATCTCAATTCTGATTGACCCAACTGAAGAGCCTCAGGCATACGTTGAGGACTGCGAAGTCTGCTGTAATCCTATGGCTATAGCCTGTGAAGTTAAAGACGGCGAAGTAATTGATTTTGAAGCATATCAGATGGAGTAGTTCTACATTGCTCGTTTTCAGTTCTCCGAATAGTCGCATTATTGTAACATTTTATAAAAGCCTTCCTTTTAACTATCCATCCCGATTGTAACATTATTGTCACATTTTGTTTTCACAATTTCCAACCTACTTTTTAAATAGTCGGGAAATGGTCGGATTTTGTTTTTCATTTATACCACCACCCTAATCCCTTCCTTACAAAGTAGAGGGAAACTTCATGGCGCCTCCCGAACCTCCGGTTCGGACACTCAAATTATAGAATTGAAAATTCAATTCTATAATTTGAGTGTGTCCCGCTTTGCGGGACGAGGCGCCACACCGCAAGCCAATGGTCGGAAAACAGTCGGATTTCATTTCATCATTATTGTAAAAACAATACGGTCAATTTTTATTTTCCGTCTTTGACGGATTTTTGATGGATTTTGTTTTCATCCCCACTTGCCAGGGCTACAAAATAGTTTTTTCAATTAACAATTTACACAACCCTACTTTACAAACTTTATGAACTTTACAAACCTTTAACCATTAAACAAAAATACCATATTCAATTTAATTTTCAAAACCTTTCCTACCCATCCCTACTAATAGGGAGATTTATACATTCAAAATTTTTCTAAATATTCGTATTTTACATTGTGAAAAGAAACACGCAGCCTACACGGCCATATAGAATCCTGCTTTATTATCTTTATACCAAAATAGAGGACTCCGAAAAATATACTGAGCTTCATTTGAAGTTCTGTAAATCGCTTGGGGTACTCGGCAGAATTATTATTGCCGACGAAGGAATTAACGGAACGATTTCCGGAACTCCTAATCAGACGGACGCATATATTGCTGCAATGCGCATGGATCCACGCTTTTTAAATATGGAATTCAAAATCGATGAAGCAGATGAGCATGCATTCAAAAAAATGTTCGTGCGTCACCGAAGAGAAATAGTAACAATGAATCTTGATGATGATATTGACCCAAACAAACTCAGCGGTAAAAAACTTAAGCCGAAAGATTTTTACGAAGCGCTTCAAAGAGATGATGTTGTTATTGTAGATGGAAGAAATGATTATGAATATGATATCGGGCATTTCCCGAATGCGATTCGTCCTGAAGTAACTGTATTCAAGGAGTTTCCTGAGTGGATTAGAAAAAATCGCGAGATGTTCGAAGGGAAAAAAATTCTTGCTTACTGCACGGGAGGAATAAGATGTGAAAAACTTACCGGACTTTTTTTAAAAGAAGGATTTGAAGATGTAAATCATCTTCACGGCGGAATAATAAATTACGGACACGATAAACAAGTACAAGGCAAAGGATGGCTTGGCAAGTGCTATGTCTTCGATGAACGAATTTCAGTCGATATAAATAAAGCCGAACCGCACCAGATAGTTTCGCATTGCTTTCACTGTAACGAACCTTGCGAGAGATATGTAAACTGCGCTATGTACGAGTGCCACGAGCAATTCATCTGCTGTGAAGAGTGCGACGTAAAGTTCAAACGCTCCTGCTGTGAAGAGCATAGAAACTCAGAGCGCAACGAGTATAATATAAAAGGACGCGAAGCTTCTACTTCAGCTTAATAAAAGCGTCTCCCCGTAAACTATTAACAATTGGAGTACCGTTTTTAATATCTCCGTATAAGTTTTCTAAATTCAATTGAAATTTAATTTTTTCGTTTTCAATTCTTATAATACCTTGCTCTACGGGAAACTTTGTGTAATTATCTATATCGCCTAAATTCCCAATAAACCTACCAAAATCAAAATCTGCAATTTCTTTATTATTTAAAATTATTTTCATTATACATGAGTTTTCCTCTATTTGAAATTTAATTCTATCGCTATCCTGTAAAGAAATAACAGAGGTGTCTGCATTTATATTTTTATTAATAATTGAAACCGGAATTAAATAATTAAAACCTTTTAAATCAATAATTTTGCTTTTCTCAAAATCACAATTGAAATATCTGTTAAATTGCTCGCCAGGATTTGATTCCCTGTAGTAAGATTTATATTTTAATCCCATCAATTTCATCACTGCAGTTGATTGCTCAAATCTGCTTTTTGTAATAATTGTATCTAACTTCACGTCAAACCATTTCTGAATAGAACTCATTTCATTTCTCTCAGCAAGAAAATCCATGACTGAACTTATGTTTCCAACAACTGAATCACTTATATTTGAACGAATTTCTGGTATAGGTGAAGGAACTCCATCGTCTCTTGGAATATATTTATCAACTACGACTACAATCTTTTCTTTTTGTAAAATTTTATTCTCAGTTAATATTTTTTCCAATCTGTTCATCTGACTTCTTTGGGAAACAGAAAATGCTCCCCATGGACCGAACGACGTTGCAAAGCAAAGCAAACAAAGTGTTATAGGAATTATTTTTATATTTTTTGTATTACTGATTAAAAAATACAGGGCAATAAACGAAAGCCAGAATGCAAGAACAAAAACAAAATACCTTTTCTCTGTTATTCCGTACGCAAACAATCGTGTAAGAATAGCTATGAACAACAAAACTATTAAGGGAAGCAGCGCTATATAAAATGATTTCGAAAAAACTTTTATCCATTTATTCTCTTCATAGTTTCTTATCGGATAAATCAAAAGAAGTGAAAAAATTCCGGCTATAGAAAAGCATAGTATCAGATATGAAACCCACCCCACAGGTAAATTCCACTGTATAATTATCTTACCCATGTACATGTATAGTATTACAAGATATGTTGTTACAAGCGGGAGCAGAACGAATTGTGTAAATATTTTTAAACTCTTGGGGTAAATTTCCTCTTCATAAAAACTATTCAGGTTTTCAGGAATACCGGCAAGAAAGAACCAGGTATTGAAAACTCCGAGTATAAAGAAAAATAACTGCGGGTAAATTTTCCCGTTTATATGAGCGTTAAATAATTCATTAAAGGAAAGTATTGCAACACATAACCCGGCATATAAAACTCCCGAAAACAATACAGAAGTAAGGATGCGGAGAAAGAATAATTTATTGAACCGCCAGAAAGCATCTATGTTTTGCTGATGCTCTGCATCCTTACTCATAAATGCAGTAAATGAAACAAGGAAATGAAATCCCAAAGCAAAAAGTATAAAGCGGGTTATATCAACGACACTTAAATCCTTAGGCAGCCAGAAATAATATGCGATAAGAAAAAGAACTCCAATTCCCTGCGTAATATAATTTTTAATAGGCTCAAGCTTGAATATTTCGTTGCGCATAGTAAGCGAGAGCAGAAACGAAATTCCCAGGCCGCAGCACATAACAGTATTATACAAAAACTGATAATCTTTGGAGCCAGCTTCAATATCGATAACATAAATCATTATAAATGCTCCGAGCATTGAAGCTAATATTACAAACGGAAATCTTTGCAGTGTTTCCATTGCTTCTTCATAAAGCTTTGTAAGGGATGGGATTTTCATATTAAATTTATACTTGCTGGATTATACTCTGATTTTACAAAATTGTCTTTTAAACTTTACCACATTTATACAAATTTTAATGTTACAAAAAGTACTTTGTGATACAAAGCTACCTTAAGAATTAACGTAAATCAAGATAATATGTTTCAGCCCAGCACTTATGAAAACTTTAGATTCATTCACTCCTTTTTTGGAGAAATTGTTTTCAATTTTATATTCTTATTGCTCTCTCCAATCATATTTTTTTAGAACATCCCAAACTTCCTGTGATTTGATTCTTTTGGCCATAGTATAAAGGATTGAATATGGAGCTGAAACAGAAAAAAGACTGTCTTTATTTCCTTTCATTATTTCATCGCAAAGATTTTTACAACGGAATATATGTTTATCAAGAAATTCTGCTTTCTTGATAATGAAAAAATCTTCTTGCATTTGAAAAGCCAATGCAACACTATTAAATAAGTTCAAATCTATAGCAATATTTCTTGTTTTAAGCATTCTATTGATTTTCCCTTTTATGTTTTCAACGTACTCCAAGTCAGGTTCACTTTCCTTAAGAAAAATTGTATAAAGATAAGTGATATAAATGTTGCACAAAATATGAGGGGAAATATTCTCTTTCATATTAAGCATAATGTTAGCGAGCACTTTTTGGAAATCATCTAGTGTAGATGTTTCAGGCGCAACAAATAAAGGCATCAACTCATTTGTATTTTCAAACTTCAGAATTTTCCCAAAAATTTTTTCGTTTTCTATCTGATAATATGTAAGCATAGTGAAAGATTTATTCCCCGACATTACCGCATTTGCCAAAGCATGTTTCATCAAACTGTCCGTATTTCTAATTTCGTCGCTATATGACATAATATGTACATAATATTTAATCATCATAAAGGTTTGGGAACTGTACATAGAAGCATCTGTGCAAATTTCATAACACTCTTTTATTTTCCGCTCTGCCTCTGCGCGTTTTCCTTTATTTCCGTTAAATTCTATTAATATGAGATAGGATTTTGCAAGCGCAACAGTATGATGTTTTCCTTCTTTCTCGGCTTTACTAATAATTTCAACACAAAGTTTTTGAAGCTTATCATAATTATTTAATCTGAACAGAATAAGTGCAATAAAAAGCGGAATACCGTACCTGTGAAACTCGTTATCATATTCCTTTACTATTTCGTAAGCAGCATACAGATTATTAAGCGCAGAATTATAATTTTTATCACTTATTAATTTGAATATATGTTTGTATGCACGTGTAAGAAATATTTTTATATTCAGAATTGCTTCCTCTGCCTCTGAGAGTTTATACTTGTTTTTTGATTTATAAAATATTTCAAGCTTATTAAAGAAACTCAGAAACTGCGAATAGTTTCTTTGAATATAATAATAATTGGCAAGTGCCTCTGTGCTCTCAAATTCGTAGAGAAATAGCTGAGATTGATTCAGATTAAAATTCTTCATTAATTCTTTTTTGTCTTTATCTATCTGGCTAAGAAAGTTAAGATGAAATGTTTTCATCTCTTTTTTCATACCTATCGCATTCATCTTTCTTGCTTTCACAAAATCAAATTCCAGATCACTTCCGTTAAAATTTTCTTTAAGCGATTTTTCTATTTCTTCCCAACCAAAAACAAATTTTCTGTAATCTGCTAAAAGACGCGACTTCAATGTATCAAGCTCACCGTTTTTAATTTGCATTTCTTTACATATAGCATCTGCATCCCAATCGTTAATTCTATCGGAATCAATTAATCTATAAATAATTTTTAAAAGCTGAACGTTCTTTTGGCCGGATGCATTTTTTCTGCTGAGAAGTTTATTGAGATATGCTTCCCTCTTTTGGGAGTCAATAACGGAGAATTCGAGAAGATAGTTTAAAGAAGCTTTATTCATTTGGGGTTATATCTTTACAACTAATAGTTTCTCAATATAGGAAGTATTTCCGAAATAATCGTTTTAAATAATCGGGTTTTTATAGATTTTCTAATCCATTTAATTAAACCTCTATATTCGTTAATTTTACCCATTAAATTTAATTCAATCTCACTATAATGGAAGCAAAGGAAAGAGTATATATAAATAAAATATCGGAACACGTAGATAAAGAAGTCACGATAAAAGGCTGGCTCTTCAATATCCGCTCATCAGGGAAATTAATGTTTCCTGAATTGAGAGACGGCTCAGGATTAATACAAGGTGTTGTTTCAAAAAAAGAAGTTTCTGAAAAAGTATGGGAGGATTTTTCCAAGCTTACTCAGGAATCTTCTGTCATCGTAAAAGGAAAAGTTTCCAAGCATCCTAAGAAAGAAAATGTTTACGAGCTTCAGGTTACTGATTTAGAAATAATTCAGATTGCCGAAGAGTATCCTATAACTCCTAAAGAGCACGGCGTAGATTTTCTTATGGATAGAAGGCATCTATGGCTGCGTTCAACAAGGCAGACTGCAATTCTTCGCGTAAGAAATGAAATCGTGCAATCAATCAGAGATTATTTTTATAATAACGGTTTTGTTTTATTTGATACTCCTATCTTCACTCCTAACTCTGTTGAAGGAACTTCAACTTTATTCTCAACTGACTACTTTGATTTAGGCAAAGCGTATTTATCACAATCGGGACAGTTATATGCAGAGTCCGGCGCAATGGCATTGGGAAAAGTTTATACCTTCGGTCCGACTTTCAGAGCAGAAAACTCAATGACAAGAAGACATATAACTGAATTCTGGATGATGGAACCTGAGATGGCATTCTATGATATTGATGATGATATGGATTTAATAGAAGACTTCTTAGAGTCTGTTGTGCAAAGAGTTATTAAAAACTGCAAAGCAGACTTGGAAACACTTGAGAGAGATATTACAAAACTTGAGAATGTAAAGAAACCTTTCCCGCGTGTAACATACGATGAAGCAGTGGAAATTTTAATTAAGAAAGATATTCCTCTTATAAGAAAAACTGCTAACGGCGAAGAGCATATAAGACCGTTCCCATGGGGAGAAGATTTTGGCGCGCCTCATGAAGAAGCAATTGTTGAGGACTACGATAAACCTGTAATGGTTCACAGATGGCCGTCAGAGGCCAAGGCATTCTATATGAAACGCGACCCTAACAATCCGAAAATCTGCTACGGCGTTGATGTGCTTGCTCCGGAAGGATTCGGTGAAATTATTGGCGGCTCACAGAGAGAAGATAACTTACAGCTTCTTGAAGAAAGAATGAAAGAGCATCAGTTGAATGCAGAGGATTACCAATGGTATTTAGATTTACGCAGATACGGCAGCGTTCCCCACTCAGGTTTCGGTATGGGACTTGAAAGAATGGTCAGTTGGATTTGCAATCTTGAACACATACGCGAAGCTATTCCTTTTGCAAGAAGGCCGAACCGAATTCGTCCGTAAATTTTAATTATCAACATGGCAGGTGACTATGTTTTTTTATTATGTATTTTTGCATCGGTGCTGATAGGACTCGCTGTTTATTATTACAAAGATGTTTATAAAAGAAGATTGTTAACTAATCAGCTTTTACAAATTCCCGGTTCAGAGAAAAAATACGAGTATAAACATTTACCTGAGAAATACACTAACTACGAATTAAAGGGTTACATAAAGAATTATGAGTGGAAACTGCAGGAGATGTTCAACAGGGAAAACGACAGATATACTTCGAATAAGAATCATGACTACATAAAATTTTCTGCCGACTTAGATAAAAATCAGCATACGATTTTTATTCACAAGAAAAATGATGTTGTTACAAAGCCCGGACTTTTTGACCATATACAAAAAGTTTTTTTTGATGGGAAGATTCAAAACAAAGATGTTGATGCGCAGGTGAAGGAAATGAACATTGTTCCATTTGGTAATACCGGGGAATTTATAAAGAATTTTTACGTTTTTGCTAAAAACAAGAACTCGGTAAAAAGAGTTTTAACTGAGTTAGTTGAAGATATAATTGTTCACGATTTTCAGTGGTGCAAAGAAGATTCTTTTAAAGTAATAATTTTAAAAGATAAGCTTATAATAAAGACACACACTTCGATTAACTCGGGAGAGATAAAATCAATAATCCGCTTAGGCGAAAGACTGCTTGAATATTTATGAATACAATAATAATAGATGGGAATAATCTACTGCATAAAATTCCTTCGTTTAAAAAAAGTTTTACTGTAAATCCCGATAACACGAGACGCTCTCTTGTTGAAGCGGTAAAGGTGCGGGTAAGAATTAAATCTAAAATAATTTTTGTGTTCGACGGACACAGCGATGACAAAATGCAAAATGTGATTTATTCAGGAAAACAAACTGCTGACACTGTAATAAGAAAATATATAGAGGATAATTACAATAAGGATTCTATCAAAGTAATCAGCTCTGATAATGAAATAACTTCTCTTGCCAAAGTTTGCGGATGCGAAATAAGCACATCAGAAAAATTCTGGGAAGATATAAACGCTTCTAAATCATCACCAACAAAAGGAAAAAATATCAATCAGCTTTATAAATATGATGACGAGGAAAGAGAAAAGCCGACAGGAACAAGCAAGAAAGATTTTAACGAGTACTTAAAACATTTTACTTAGTTTAAAATGACATCAAACGAACTTCTTCACGAGTACATAAAAAATGAAGGGTTGCGAAAGCACTGTTACGCAGTAGAATCGTGCATGAGATTCTATGCAAAGAAGCTGAACGAAGACGAAGATAAATGGGCAGCAGCAGGATTGCTGCATGATATGGACTGGGAAATGTACCCTGATACTCATCCGAACACAGCAGTTCCGATTCTTGAACAAAACGGTTACGACAAAGAAACAATCGATGCAATTCTAGGACATGCTTATCCTGACAGGACAAATACACCGCGAGAAACCCCTCTTGCAAAATATCTTTTTGCATGTGATGAGATTACGGGATTTGTAACTGCATACTCTCTAATGAAACCGGATGGGATGAACAGCGTAGAAGCAAAGAGTATAATTAAGAAGATGAAGGATAAAGCTTTTGCGCGAAACGTAAGCAGAGATGATATAAAACTCGGCGCAGAAGAAATAGGCATTTCTCTTGAGGAGCATATTACAAATGTAATTGAAGTTCTGAAAGGCGATGAAAGATTAAAATAAAAAAGATTTCTTCTTATATTTTTCAAGAAAGAAGAAATCTTTTTTATTTACATAGGAAACTTTCAAAATTTATTTTATAAGCACCATCTTCTTTTTATCTGCAAAGTTTTCTGTAATAAGTTCGTAAAAATAAATCCCGCTGGCTAAATTACTTCCGTTAAATTGCACCTGATAGCTTCCTGCCGTTAATTTTTCACTCACTAAGACCTCTACTTCCTTTCCTAGCAAATTATAAATCACCAGTTTCGTATCTGATGTTTGAGAAATATCAAACTTGATTACAGTATTAGGATTAAAAGGATTTGGATAATTTTGCATTAAGGAAAATTTATCCGGAACCGACTGCGAGACAGGCTTAATGCCTATAGTTCCTCCCGTTAAAGTCCTGATTATTTTTGCAGAGTAGGTGCAGCAATAAACTGTATCGCGGTTTATTACAAACATATCAGAAATACCATCGGTGTTGCTCTGTGCTTGCGTAAACCAGTTTCCTCCGCCGTTTGTTGTTTTCATAATTGGCCCGGCAGTCCACGTTGCATATCCGGTGGAAGGATTTGCAAATGAAATTTTTGTAAACCCCCTGGATGTATCTATATAATGCTGATACCAATTTTCTCCGCCATTATTTGTTTGCAGATATCCTCCATGCAAATCTAAAGCGAAGCCGGTTAAAGAATTTGCAAAAGTTATTGATACCAAAGGTGAAGGATGTATAGATGCCTGTATATTCCAGTTAGCTCCGCCGTTTGTTGTATTTAAAATTACTCCATTGGATGTAGTAGCAAATCCGGAATTCACATTTAAAAAATGAAAGTCCGAGATACGGTCTCCTGGGTGAGGCTGAGGGCTCCAGTTCAAACCGCCATTTGTTGTTTTTAGAATCTGAGATTGATCTCTCCCATATCCTGTATTCTCATTTAAAAAATTAATACTGATAATACTGCCATCACTATTTACAGTAGTTCTTTGCCAGTTTACACCGCCATTAGTAGTTTTATAAATAAGTCCGCTGTTTCCGGGCACAGGATTTCCGGACATAAATCCGGTCTGCTCATTTATGAAATTTACCTTAATTAAATTTTCAGCAGTTGCGCTGAAAATTTCAGTCCAGTTAAAACCACCATCTGAAGTTTTTAGCAAAGCTGAATGTCCCCCAAACTGAATATACATTGCAAAACCGGTTTTTGCATTTACGAAGGATATGCTATAAAAATTAATTTCAGGATTACTGTAAACTGTTACCCAGCCTGTCTGGCTGTATAAATTTGTGAGGGAAGTGGATAAGAACATGAGGGAAAGTAAAAAAATTACTTTCTTCATAACGAAATTTTAAAATATGTTTATGCAAATATCATTTAAGGAAATCTTAAATGACGTTTAATAGATGAGATGCACGTACAAAAATTCATAAAAATATTTACAATTGCAACTACCAATATTTAAACACGTTAATATAAAATAGGAGTTCCTATTGCGGAGCATATTAAAAATGTAATGAGTATTTTTAATAAGTCACGCAAGAAAAGTTACAAAGAAAAATTAATTTAAACGATGGAAGTAATATCAACAAAGAATTTAAAGAAAGATTATCAGGCAGGCGGTTTCAGTAAAGAAAAAATTACTGCGCTGAAAAACTTTTCTTTCAATGTGAATCAGGGTGATATATTCGGACTGCTCGGACCAAACGGCGCAGGAAAAACAACACTGGTAAAAATTCTTCTTGGGATTGTTTACCCGACCGAAGGAGAAGTTTCCATCTTCGGTGAAAGCATTAAGAACGAAAAATATAAAAATAAAATCGGCTACCTTCCCGAGAACCATAAATTTCCAAATTACTTATCAGGTGAACAGGTTTTGCATTACTTCGGAATGCTTAGCGGACTTACAAGCACTGAAGTTAAAAGCAGAAGCGATGAGTATTTGAGAATTGTTGATATGGAAAAATGGAAGAAGACAAAAATAAAAAAGTATTCCAAAGGAATGATGCAAAGGCTTGGCATTGCGCAGGCAATGATAAACGAACCTGAATTAATTTTCCTTGATGAACCCACTGACGGCGTTGACCCTATAGGCAGAAAAGAAATAAGAGATATTTTATTAGCATTGAAAGATAAAGGAAAAACAATTTTTCTGAACTCTCATTTATTAAGCGAGATAGAATTGATGTGCAATAAAGTTGCCATTCTTAATAAAGGCGAGCTGATAAAAGAAGGCACGATTGACGAAATAACATCAAGTGGAAATAATTATATGTTCACAACATCCGATTTATCCGACGATGTAATAAATATTTTATTAAGCCAGTATTTTGCATCAGTGCACGGAAAGAATGAGTTCATTGTTAATACAGATTCAACTGAAAAGCTTAACAACATAATAGATATTTTACGAAAGAATAATATTTTAATCTTAAGCTTCTTTAAAGAGAAAAACTCTCTTGAAAATATGTTTATCAATTTAATCGGCAGTCAAAACTAAATTTTAAGAATTTGATTTTCAAAACACTAATATCAGGCGTAATAAGAGAAGCAATTGCAAAAAAAGTTTTTCTCGGCTTCTTTATACTATCCACACTTATACTACTCGGTTTCTTTATTTTTTTAAATACCGATTCCGTTACAGGCGTTGCAACAATGGCGGGAGACGATATTAATCAGTTTGTTTTAGGCTCAGAGATTTTTATACTGAATGTTTCTTACTTACTCTTAATTACTTTTTGTTTAATCGGAGTTTCATCGATTATTCCTTCGATGCTTGAGAAAGGCAATATTGATTTGATGTTATCAAAACCTATTTCAAGGGCAAAAATAATTTTAGGTAAGTTTACAGGCGGAGTGCTTCTAATTTTTGTAAGTCTCGTTTACCTGCTCGGTGCTGTATGGTTAATGGTTTCATTTAAGTTTGGCTATTGGAATGCATCGGTCCTCTCTTCGATATTTATACTCACTTTTTCATTTGCAGTTATTTACTCGCTCGTAATTTTCATTGGAGTGATGACGCAAAGCTCAGTGCTTTCAATTATCATAAATATATTTTTAATATTTCTTATCTGCCCGTTTCTGGCTTCAAGAGAGACAGTATTATTTCAGTTTATAACAAACAACGTTGCCCAGTTTATAATTAATTTTTTCTATTACATACTGCCAAAGCCTGGTGACCTGCAAACCATCACTACACATATTATTAATAAAGAAAATATTCCGTCCTGGCAGCCGGTGTTAACATCGGCTCTGTTTCTGATTACTTTTCTTTCTGCATCAATTTATTTCTTTAAGAAAAAAGATTATTAATGCGATATAAATTTTTATGTGCGATATTAATATGTTTTTCTTTTTTCTTATACTCGTGCTCAAATAATGCACCTAAAATTGAGCCTCTTCCTATATCTGTAAAAAACAATTTTAATCTTTTACAAAAAGACCCGCAGTTTGTTTTATACATCAACTTTAAATCGATGAATAAAACTTCCTTCTGGAAAGCAAATATTTCAGATTCTCTTTTAAATTCAGAAAGAACTTTTGGCAGCTTATTAAATACTTTCAAAGTTGCAACAGGAGCATCAATCTCAGAGGGACTTGACGAACTTTATTATTCGAACTCATGGATGGGTGAAAACTCTATTGTGCTTAAAGGAATTTTTGACAGGAAAAAACTGAACGACTATCTACTGAACGATTCAAATTTTTCAAAGGCGAATGCTAAAGACGGTACACCCGTTTATATGAAAAACGATAACCGCTTGTATTTTTTCTTTAAAGATAATTTCACAATATGTGCAAGTAATTACATGACTATTATTGATGGGATGACTACAATAAGAGATACATCCAAAACCGGACTACTGGAAAATCCGGAAATGGTTTCTGCTATAGAAAAAATTTATAATAAAGAAAGCTTGTGGATGATTTCTAAGGAACAAATGTTTATCCGGGGCATTTTTATGAATTTTCTTGAGTCGAAATTAGAAACGGGTTCAAGCAACAGCAGTAAAGAAATCGATTCAAACAAAATTAGCATTGAAAATATTTACAGCAAGATATCCTCCGTATCTTTTTCGGCTAAAATGGATAATGATTTAAACTTCTTTATTCAGACGGATTTTATTAATGGAGAGTCGTCAACATTCTTTAAAAATTTTATTACGGGTATGCTTTCGCTTTCGAAGATTGCCTCAACTGTAAAGGGAAACGAAAAATCCCCCTCAGATAAAATTCTTGAAGCAACTAAAGTGGAATCCTATGATAATACGGTAATGATAATTATGAATGTGAACAACAGTAACATCAGCGATTTCCGCAAAGGTGCAATTATAAAAAAGCCAAACTAGTTTATCAATCCTTATCGTTCTCTTTCAAAAACTTTTCAGCTTGCAAAACATCTTCTTCACTTCCTATAAATAACGGTACTCTTTGATGTAATGCATTGGGTGTTATTTCCAAAATTCTTTCTTTGCCTGTTGATGCCCTGCCGCCTGCCTGCTCCACAATAAATGCCAATGGATTTGCCTCGTACATCAATCTCAGCTTACCATTTTTATTTTTCTTATCTGCAGGATAAATAAATATACCGCCATACAATAAATTCCTATGAAAGTCCGCAACAAGCGAACCTACATAACGCGATGAGTAAGGTCTGCTTGTATCTTTATCATCTTCTTTCAGATAATTTATATACGTCTGCATTCCTTTCGACCATCTGCAATAATTACCTTCGTTCGTAGAGTATGTTTTCGATTTTTTTGGAATCTGCATATTTTCATAGCTCAGTAAAAATTCACCTACAGTTGGGTCCAACGTAAATCCATGCACACCCTTTCCAGCTGTATAAACTAAAAATGTGCTTGAGCCATAAACAACATACCCTGCAGCAACCTGCTCTACACCTTTTTGCAAACAATCAGCTTCTGTACCTGGACCTGCTTCCGAGATTCTCTTATAAATAGAAAAAATTGTACCGATAGAAATATTTGCTTCAATATTCGAAGAGCCGTCTAAGGGATCGAAATGGCAAATATATTTATTGCTGATGGAATTATTTAAAATATATTTATCCTCGAGTGGAATAAACTCCTCTTCTTCCTCCGAGCATACTGCGCAGATGTGTCCGCCTGCTTTCATTGTATTAGTAAGAATATCGTTTGCATACACATCAAGTTTTTTAACGGCTTCTCCCTGCACATTTTCATCGCCTGTGAATCCGAGTATGTCAATCAATCCTGCTCTGTTAACCTCCAGCGAAATTACTTTGCATGCAAGCGCAATATCAGCAAGCAAATCGGAAAGCTGCCCTGTAGCTCCGGGAATACTTCTTTCCTGGTCAATTATATGTCTGTAAAAAGTTTGAAACTTGTTAATCATTTTGAGAGAGGTATTGTTTTAATTATTTTTTAAATTTCTTTCAATGTAGTCAATCAAAGTATGAATTACTTTTATGTGAATCTCCTGCACTCTATCGGAGTATTTTGAATGGGGTGCACGAATTTCTACATCACAAACACTTGCCATTTTACCACCGTCTTTCCCCGTAAGTCCCACGACTTTCATTCCTTTTTCCTTTGCAGCATCAATAGCATTTAAAATATTTTTTGAGTTGCCGCTTGTACTTATCGCAAGCAATACATCTTCTTCTCTTCCAATTCCTTCAACATATCTTGAAAATATTTTCTCGTAACCGTAATCGTTGCTGACGCACGTAATGTGAGATGCGTCTGAAATGGAAACTGCTCCTATAGCTCTTCTATCATCGCGGAATCTCCCCGTCAGCTCTTCAGCAAAGTGCATAGCATCACACATTGAACCACCATTACCACAGGAAATAATTTTTCCGCCGTTATTTAAAGATTCAATAAATACATCACCAGCATTTTTAATTTTTTCAAAATTAGCATCATCTGAAATAAATTTTTCCAGAACACTCTGTGCTTCAATAAAATTTTCTTTTATGTTATTCATGTATCTTTGTCATTTAACTTTTAGTTTTTCTTAAATCACTTTACGTACAATTTATCAAAATAATTTATCCAGCGCATCTTTAATTTTTTCCACACCTATAATCTCAAAATTCTTGTTAGACCTGTATTCTTTTAAATTACTTTTCGGAACTATGATTCTTTTAAAGCCAAGCTTTGCAGCTTCATTAATTCTTTTATCTAGATAAGAAATTGTTCGCACTTCACCTGATAAACCAATTTCTCCCAGGATAACTGTCTCCGAATCCAACGGAATATCTTTATAGCTCGAGCAGATGCTCATTGCAACTGCTAAGTCAATTGCTGTCTCATCTATCTTTACTCCGCCCGCTATATTTAAAAATACATCCGCTTTATTCAGATGAAAACCAAGTTTTTTTTCAAGTACAGCAAGCATAATGCTTAATCGCTTATAATCAAATCCCATCGAAGTCCTCTGCGGAATTCCGTAACTTGTTGCAGAAACTAATGCCTGCACTTCAATTAAAATCGGGCGGGTTCCCTCTATTGCAGATGATATACTGCAGCCGGAAGCGCCATAATTTCTTTGTGATAGAAAAACTTCACTGGGATTTTTCACTTCGTTCAATCCCATTTCCGTCATTTCAAATATACCGATTTCATTGGTGGAACCGAAACGATTTTTTATTCCGCGCAAAATTCTGTAAGCATGGGTGCGTTCACCTTCAAACTGAAGCACTACATCTACCATGTGTTCAAGGATTTTAGGTCCGGCAATCATGCCGTCTTTGGTAATGTGCCCGACTACAAATATAGGGATGTTTTTCGTTTTTGCAATATTAATCAGAAGGGCTGTTGATTCGCGAAGCTGCGAGACAGTGCCCGGAGCGCTTTCAATATCGTTACGATGGACGGTTTGAATCGAATCAATCACAATCAGTTCGGGCTGTTCGCTTTCAATTACTGCCTGAATTATTTCAAGATTTGTTTCGGACAGAATATAAAAGTTTTCGAGATGGTAGTTTAATCTGTCGCTTCGCATTTTAATCTGAAGCGCTGACTCTTCACCGCTGACATATAAAAACTTTTTATCTTTTATCTTATCGGCAATCTGAAGCATAAGAGTTGACTTACCGATACCGGGATCTCCTCCTATAAGAATAACTGAGCCGCCGACTATTCCGCCGCCTAAAACTCTATCAAGCTCTTCAATGCCTGTTTGAATTCTGTTTTCACCAAACGTTTCAATTTCTGTTATTAATTTTATATTTGCGCTCTGGCTTTTCAGTCCGACTTTGCGCGCAAGCTTTTCAGTATGTGTATCAATTATTTCTTCGACAAGCGTATTCCATAATCCGCACTCAGGGCATTTACCGCTCCAGCGAGGACTTGCATAGCCGCAGTTTTGACAGACGTATTTACTTTTTAATTTTGACAGGGGATGAAATGTTATTATTAACTATTAATTGTGAGTAATTCTTCTTTAGTGCTTTCAAAAGTTCTTTCAAGCTCTTTTATTAAATACATTAAACCCGGAGTATCCGTTTCTTTTATTTTCATTTCAATTTGTCTGCAAAGGTCTGCAATATCTCGTGCACCTAAATTTAAACTTGAACCTTTAAGACTATGAGTATCAAGATTTACTTTATTAAAATTACTTTTCGCGCAGTTATCTTTTATGCTTAGAATTAAATCTTCCGATTGGTCAATATAAAGTTTCACCATCTCATCTAAAAACGCCTGGTCACCGATTTCCTTTAATCCATTTACAACATCCATATCAAGGAAAGTCTTGCTGAATCTCATCTTACGCATTTCTCTCTCGGCACGGATTTCTTTTCCCCATTTGATAAGCGCCTTCTGCACTTCTTCAATAAGAATCGGTTTTCCAATATAGTCGTTCATTCCTGCTTCCAGACAAATTTCCCTATCACCCTGCATAACATTTGCAGTCATTGCAATTATTTTCGGGCGTAGTTCAAGCTTTCTGTTTTTCAAAATATGCCTGGTTGCCTCAAGTCCGTCCATCTCCGGCATTTGAATATCCATAAATACGATTTCATAATGCTGCCGGTTCAACGCTTCAAGTACTTCAAGACCGTTACTTGCTACATCGGAAGAGTACCCCATTTGCTGAAGTAATCTTACAGCGAGTTTCTGATTTATTAAATTATCCTCCGCCACTAAAATTTTCAATGGAAGCTTTTCAGCAAGTTTTTTATCGAGCTTATTTTCAGTATGCTCCCTGCCAAATGATATTGCCGAGTTAGTTAAAACTTTTACAAGAACATTAAATAGCTCATTTTTTTTAATTGGTTTGGAAATATACTCTGCAAAAATATTGTCTGCCGGCTCTTTATACTCGCGTAAGTTTCCTACCGAAGTCAGCATAATCATAGGGAGACTTTCACGGGATTTTATTTCTTTTATTTTTTTTCCAAGCTCAAGTCCATCCATATCGGGCATAAGCATATCAAGAATTGCAAGATCAAATATCTTGTCTGTCTTTAGCACTTCAAGGACTTCTGTTCCCGTTTCATATGCTTCAGATACCATTCCCCATGATTTCGCCTGCTGGCTAAGAATATTTCTATTGGTTTTATTATCATCAACAATTAATATTCTTTTGTTTTTTATTTCGGGAATGTGTCCGCTTTGGTACAGCTTTGTTATCTGCTGCTTAGAGGCTTTCACATCAATTTCAAAATGAAAAGTTGAGCCTTTGCCAAACTCACTCTCTACCCATATTCTTCCGTTCATCAATTCAACAAGTTTCGTACTGATTGCTAAACCTAATCCTGTTCCGCCGTATCTTCGTGTAGTAGATGAATCTGCCTGTGAAAACGCTTCAAAAATTTTCTTTTTCTTCTCATCATGAATTCCTATACCGGTATCTTTTACAGAGAACGCAAGTGTTAAATTATCGCCTTCTCGTTT
The DNA here is from genome assembly GCA_038225955.1 of Ignavibacteria bacterium. GTDB lineage: Bacteria > Bacteroidota > Ignavibacteria > Tepidaquicellales > Tepidaquicellaceae > JAFDZO01. The sequence goes on from JBBRQV010000001.1 coordinate 55,213, forward strand.
TTTCATATCAACTGAAGTAAAAACTTCGCCGAAATCCGTAAACTTAATTGCATTTGAAACTAAGTTACCGAGTATCTGTCTGAGCCTTGTAATATCGCCAACGATGATGTGCGGAATTTGTGAATCAATCTGATAAAGCAGGTCAAGTCTCTTTGCTAATGCGCGCGGTCCCATTAAATCGTAAACATCTTCAACGCATGCGCTAAGTTCAAACGGCTGCTCTTCAAGTGTTAACCGCTCTGATTCTATTTTTGAGAAATCAAGAATATCATTTATGATTGTAAGGAGATGGTCGCCGCTAAGTCTTATTGTATCGGCAAATTCTCTTTGCTCTTCAGTCAGTTCGGTTTCCATAAGTAAGCCTGACATACCAATAACTGCATTCATCGGAGTACGTATTTCGTGACTCATCGTTGCTAAAAATTCCGCCTTTGTCTTCAAAGCATTTTCGGCTTCTTTTCTTGCGTTGATAATCTCTTCTTCGTTCTTCTTTCGCTCTGAAATATCCGTCAATGTGCCAAGAAATCTTACGGCAACACCTTTTTCATTTCTGAAACATTTGCCTTTGGATTCTACCCAAATCCACTCACTGTTTTTATGTTTTATCCTATGTAAATTTACAAATACATCCGTCTTTCCCTCGATATGGTCTTGCAAATCTTTATAGAGTTTTTCCCTTTCATCAGGGTGAACAGAATCAAACCAAAATTTTCGAAATTCTTGAATTTCACTCTTATCGTATCCTGTTATTTCCAGAAATGCTTTCGATAAAAAAATATCATCTATCGTTAAATCCCAGTCCCATATACCATCCTTAATTGCTGTTATGGCTAAATTATATCTCTCCTGATTTTTCTTAAACTCCTCTTCTTTTTTTCTTATTTCGGTAACATCAATACACAATTGATTTATACACTGCAACTCTCCATTATTGTTATATTCAGCATAGAGAAAAGTATCGAGCCAGACAATCTGATTTACTTTATTTATTATTCTATAATCTACACGCAAGTTAGTTTTAAAATTATCAATCTTCCATTTTTTATATTCTTCAATTACCTTCTCTGCATCATCAGGATGAATAATATGGCGAAGTTCATCTGGAGTGAGGCTATCAAAATCTTCCATTTCATAACCTGTCTGTCTTACAAATTCCCTGTTTACAAATTCGTATTTATTAGTTTCTATATTGAATCGCGTTACCGCTATTGGCTGGTTATCAGCGAGATTGCGATACTTATCTTCGCTCTTTTTTAATGCTTCGGCAAATACTTTATGCTCTGTAATATCTTCGTATGTGATTACAATACCATTGTTGATTTTTCCTGCTCTCATTCTGAACCATTTGGATATTCCATCATGATCATAAAAATGCTCGAGATCCAGAGGCACACCTGTCTCAGCTACTTTAACAAATTTATCAAACAACCCATCGGTTTTGCATCCGGGATACTCCTCTGCTAGGCGTTTGCCAATCAAATATTCTTTGGTTCTCCCTGACATTTGCTCTGTAGCAGAGTTTACTATCACCTTTTCAAAATCAATTATCTCACCCTTTTTATCGAGAACGGATTTATACACACCAATGGCGATGGAAAGGCTCTCTAAAACTGCAGGTAATACAGAATTAGCATCTATTGTTTCGATATTATTGGAATTTTTGGACATATATAGTTTTTGTAATACAGGAAAAGGCAGACTAATCCACCGATATATCCAGGGGGAGATATAAACTCGTTATTCAATAAATTATGTAAATATTATTTTATAAAACATTCATAATAAATTCTATTTAATTTTTCCATAGGAGAGTTCATTTCCAAACGCTCTTCCAAGTTGGAAAAATCAATTTCATCCAGATTCTGCTCCTGGCATTCGCAGGAATAAACATACTTTTCCTTGCCTGTTACAGGGTCGATATTTCTCTGCAAGCACTGCGCGCAAACATCTTTCATCATACATTGCATAGGAGAATTAATACTTGCGATTGCATCGTGCCCGTTAAGATACTCTTTTAGAAAAGTCCTTCGCGCATCACGTAGAGCCTTCATCATTTCAGGACTCCCGGCAGTGATAATCTTATTAATGTTTGTTAAATTCGTATTATTACTTACGTAGTTTTTTATTCCATCAATGATATTTCCTTTGAAGAAGGAATCACTCTCCCTGCCCGGATTTATATCACCTACTTCAGAGCACCAGATAACTTTATCGCTCGAGCTCTCTATAATATCTCTATCAAAAACATCTTCATTATTTCTATAGCCGGCAAAGTAAAGAACATTATTGTTCTGCTCTTTTAATGCTTTTGCTATCGAGAGAAGAACTGCATTGCCTGAACCGCCGCCTGCTATTAATACGTTTTGATTTTCGGGAATGTTCGACGGAGTTCCTGTCGGTCCCATTAAAAACACTTTCGCGCCTTGTTTTAAATTTCCAATCATAGAAGTAGATACACCTTCCTCAATCACTACAAATTTTACTAAGCCTTTTTCTACATCAACACTTGTCGCTGCAAGAGCAACGCCTTCAAATGCTGTTGAAATACCATTCTTTTTTTCAGAGAGGACTTCGTAATTTTGTAATTTAAAGAACTGCCCGGCCTTGAATCTCTCCGCTCCGGATTTATTTTTAATCACAAGCTCAATCGTTCTGTCGTTTAGTCTTTTAACAGAGTGAACCGCAGATAAAAATGCCGCGTTGGTAATTTCAAAAAATTCATTTGATAAACTATACTTTCCTTCTTCATTGGATAACAACTCTATTACATCTCTCGCGCCTTTTTTTGCCGATGCCATTGCCTTTACTACACTGCCGACGTACTTCGGATGATTATCTCCATAGAAGGAAATATATTTTCCGTTCTTATTATACGATGTAAAAAATGCATCATCTTTTTTCGTTGCGGGCTCAAGTTCAAAATTCCCTGCTTCATTTTTGTTCAAACTAAACGATTTAAAATACTGCTTCCACTCATCAAGTTCGAATGTATCGGGATATTCTTTTTCATAGATGGAATTTGGTGATGTCCCTGCCGCTACCTGTACAGTTCTTGCCGGGAGCTCAATAAACTCACCGCTGTTTTTATGTTTTACTTTTCCGTTCTCGTCAGTTTCAACTGTCTGCTTTTCAAAAACTACTTTCTCAGCTCTGCCGTATTTATCTTTTATAATTTCTACAGGAGATAAATTCTCTATGAAATAAACTCCCTGCTCTAATGCTTCTTTTATTTCTTCATGGTTGCCTCTGTACGCTGGGGAGTCCTGCATTCTTTTTCTGTAAACTAATGAAACTCCGCCGAACTTCCTTATTAAATTTATGTAATTTGTTTTCCTGTCCTCAAGCTTTGCAAGCTCTTCTTCACTTCTTACTTCTCTTCCATGCTCGATGAAGGTTTTTATTATATCTTTGTCCTCTTCCTTAAACTCACTCCAGAAATATTCTTCGCCTTTCAGCACTGAAATTTTTTCATATCTATCTAATACTCTTTTCACCTGCACAGTATAATACGCCGCTGTTTCAGCTGTAGTATCTATTGCTGTCAATCCCCCGCCGATAATTACTGCAGGCAGTTGAATCATTGTGCTTGTTAAGTTATCATCCTTGCTTGCTCCTGTAAGCTGAAGCGACATTAAGTAATCCGTAGATTTCCTCACACCTTTTGCAAGATTATTTTTCATGTTTACGATTGTCGGAGTGCCTGCACCTGCAGCGAGTCCTATATGGTCAAAGCCCATTGCCCATGCATCATCAATTGTAAGCGAGCTTCCTAGTCTCACGCCGTCATATAATCTGAAATTATTTCTGCGCGCAAGATTTACATAAATCATTGAAAGAAAATTTTTATCCCAACGGACAGTAATGCCATACTCAGTTACGCCGCCAAAACCCTGCAGAATTCTTTTATCAAGTTCCTGCTGAATTTCAGTTGCAAAATCTTTTACTGCCTTCGGCTCAGTCCGTTCATTGGTCAACGGATTTATACCCGTGTACTCACCGAAAAGCGGCTCTATTTTTAATCCGTCAATTGCACTAATTCCGTAGCCCGCATTCAATAAATGATGCGAAAGCGTATAACCTGCCGGACCCATACCCACAACTAAAACATTTTTGCCGTTATAATCTAACGCATAGGGGCGTTTAATATTTATGGGATTCCAACGTGTAAGCAGCGTATATATTTCAAAACCATAAGGAAGATTTACAACGTCTCTGAGGGTATTCGTCTCTGTTTGAGGAATATTAACGGGTTCCTGTTTTTGGTAAATACAGCCCTTCATGCAGTCATTGCAAATTCTATGCCCCGTTCCCGGACACATAGGATTATCAATAGCAATTATAGCTAATGCAGAAAGCGGGAATCCACTTTTTCTCAATAAATGAAACTCAGAAATCTTTTCGTCTAAAGGACAGCCGGTAAGTTCTATTCCTAATGCATTGGATTTCAACACTCCAAATCTGTCCTTTAATCCTTTTGAGCATGAATCTTTATCTCTATCGTGACAATACATACAGTAATCGACCTGATTTAAAATCTGCCGCTCAGTCATAGGGTGGTCGTGCAGTTCAAATCCATTCCTTTGAAGAAAATGTTCTTCAGCTCCTTCAAATTTTTCAGGGAAATCCGGTTCCGGAATTTCAACGTGAACGAGATGTTCAAAATCTAATTTCTCAGGCTCGAAGTATGATACCCATTTTGCAGCGGATTTATCATAGCTTCGTTTGGCGAAAACCCATTCCATAACTTTTTCCATCAGGAATTTTATATTACCGTATTCGAATGTGGCTTCAGCGGCATCTATTCCGCTTTGGTTTTTTATCTCTGATATAAGCGTAGCTGCTAATGTTTTTGACTCTTCAGGAATCTGGAAATTTTCCGGAGCGAATTTATCGCCTTCGTAAAACCATCTGTAATTTTTTTCTAGCTCGGCCAATTCGTTTACAAACCGCGCCGTGTATTTTTCTTCGTCAACATTAAAATCTAATTTACCTGCAAAGAGTAATTTTATTTTTGAAATGAAAGCATCAAGCTCGAGCCAGTTTATTTTAGCAAGGTCTTCGGATTTGAATCTTCTGAATACCTTTCTTTGCACAAACTCTTTTTTGAACAGAAATATATCTTCGTTATACTTCGCCTCTTCAACGTGTTTTAACAAATGCCCTTCGACAAGAAAAAGCTCGCCGAGAAAATCGGATAAATAAACGCTGGAATCCATTATCACTTCCGATGCCTGAATGTAAGTATAGCCTTCGCCTTGCGAATCGCGGTATTTTTTGAATTCTTCAAATTTCTCGGGACTCGCAGCTTCAAAAAATTTATAAAAATCCTCGCAAAGATTTTTAAGTTTTTCGCTGACAAACAAATCTGCAAAAGAATAGCCGAATTTGGGGTTTAAGATGTTTTCGTTCATTTCCTCATTTTACAATAAAAACAATTAACCGTAAATATAATTTTAAATTTATTAAATAAGAATTTATTAATTTTTTGCACTTATTTTGCAGAGAGGAAACGCTGAAATAAAGTATTTATTTATAAAATAATTTTCGTTATACTCAATATTCAACTAAAAACAACAACATTTTAATTATTATGGAAAAGATTAAATATTCCGAGGTAAAGAATTTTATTGACGGAAAGTTCACTTCTAACGGGCAGGCAAGAATGGACATACTTTCACCTATTAATGGTGAAGTTATTTCAAAAGTTCTTCTATCAAAAAGAAATGATTTAGACGCAGCAGTAGAATCCGCCAAAAAGGCATTTCCTGCCTGGTCAGCCACACCTATAAAAGAAAGAGTACAGATTTTCTACAGATACAGAAGCCTCATGGAAAAACACATGGACGAGCTTGCTTACATTACACACTTAGAAAACGGAAAAACGCTCGGCGAGGCAAGAGCTGAAGTTGAAAAAAGCATCGAGCTTACAGAATTTGCATGCTCATTACCGCAGCTAATCGGCGGTGAAATTCTTGAAGTAAGTAAAGGTGTTGAGTGCAGAATTGACCACTCTCCATTAGGTGTTGTTGCTTCCATCGCTCCTTTTAATTTTCCACACATGGTGCCTCACTGGACGATTCCGAATGCAATCGCTCTAGGAAATTGTATGATCTTAAAACCATCAGAGCAGGTGCCGATTACTTCAAGCTACATAGCTGATATGTTAAAAGAAGCAGGACTTCCTGACGGAGTGTTCAATGTTGTTAACGGTGATAAAGAAATCGTAGAAGCAATCTGCGACCATCCGGGAATTGCAGCGGTATCATTTGTAGGTTCAACTCACGTTGCAAAAATTGTTTATACACGTTCAACAGGAACATTAAAAAGATGCGTATCATTAGGCGGAGCAAAAAATCACTTAATAGTAATGCCTGATGCAAATGTAGATATGACGGCATCAAACGTAGCTGCTTCAATGGCTGGCTGCGCAGGACAAAGATGTATGGCTGCCTCTGCAATGCTTGGCGTCGGACCGATTGACCACATTGTAACAAGATTAGTTGAAGAAGCAAAGAAAATAATTCCGGGGCAAAATCTTGGCTCGGTAATTTCAAAAGAAGCAAAAGAAAGAATCGAAAGATATATTACCGAAGCAGAAAAGGCCGGGGCAAAAGTTTTAGTTGACGGAAGAAATGCAGTCGTGCCGAATAACGAAGGCGGCTTCTATGTCGGACCTACGGTTATCGATTTTGTAAAACCTGAAATGGCAATTGCTAAAGAAGAAGTATTCGGACCTGTGATTGCAATTATCAGAACAGATACATTAGAAGAAGCAGTGAAAATCGAAAACAGCTCTAACTACGGAAACGCAGCATCTATCTTTACACAAAGCGGAAGTTTTGCAAGGTACGTGATGGAGCATGCATCGGCAGGAATGATTGGCGTGAACATCGGAGTTCCGGTACCACGCGAACCGTTCTCCTTCGGCGGTTGGAACGAATCTAAATTCGGAACAAGCGATATTACAGGAAAGAGTTCAATTGAATTCTGGACACAATTAAAAAAGACAAGCATTAAATGGAATGCTGAAGCGAAAACTAACTGGATGAGCTAATTCGTTTTTCGTTGCTCGTTGTTAGTTATCCGTTGTTAGAAAGAATTTATGATTGGATTCCCGCCTTCGCGGGAAGGACAACTAGAGACAGGATTTAAAAACCTGTCAGGTCAGTTTAAAACTTTAAATTATACAATGTATCAAATCACACAAGATAAAAACGAAGTAATAGATAATAGTCTTAATTTTACTTTGACATCATGGTCGAAGCAAAAGGGCGCGAAGCCGATGGCTATAAAAAGCGGTAAAGGAATTTTTATTTACGATTACGATGATAAAAGATATTTTGATTTCTCCTCGCAGTTGATATGCATTAACATCGGTCACGGACATCCGAAAGTTGCTGAAGCAGTTGCAAAGCAAATGTCGGAAATCAGTTACGTGTACCCGGGAATGGTTACAGCAGCAAGAGGTGACCTCGGAAAAAAATTAGCAGAGATTGCGCCCGGTGATATGAACAAAGCGTTCTTCACACTCGGCGGAGCGGAAGCAGTTGAAAATGCAATCAAGCTTGCAAGAGTTTTTACAGGAAGACATAAAATAGTTTCTTTCTATCAGTCATATCATGGAGCAACATACGCATCTGCCACTGCAGGCGGCGACCCGAGAAAACATGCGATAGATGCACAGCAGCCGGGAAATTTTGTTCACGTTGAAAATCCTTATTTCTACAGATGTCCGTGGAATAGTAAGACACCCGAAGAGTGTTCTGAAATGGCTGCAGCTCACATGGAAAGAGTTATTCAATACGAAGGACCGCAAACAGTTGCTGCAATTATGATGGAAGGCGAATCAGGTTCATCAGGATGTATAAAATATCCTGAAGGCTTTTGGAAAAAAGTTGAAGCAATTGCAAAAAGATACGGAATACTTTTAATTTCCGATGAAGTAATGAGCGGATTTGGAAGAACAGGAAAATGGTTCGGTGTTGATAATCACGGAGTTGTGCCTGACATCTTAACTATGGCAAAAGGTCTTACATCAGCGTATCTTCCTATGGGAGGAATAATGGTGAGAGACGAAATTGCGAAGGCATTCGATGAAAAGCCGTTACCATTGGGACTAACTTATTCTGCTCACGCAGTTACATGCGCAGCAGCAAATGCAGTAATAGATGTTTATCAGGAAGAGAATTTAATTGAGAACGCTGCTAAGATGGGAAAATATATGGACGAGCAGGTCGCAAAATTAAAAGAGAAGCATCCTTGTATAGGTGATTTCAGAAATACAGGTTTACTTGGCTGTCTTGAACTTGTTAAAAATCGCGAGACAAAAGAACCGATGGCAAGATGGAATGCGCCGCCTAATGAAATGGAAGTAATGAATAAAATCATGGGGAAAATCGCCGAGCTTGGCATGTACACAATGGGAAGATGGAATATGGTTTTCATCGCTCCGCCGCTTTGTATAGATAAAGAACAAATTGATGAAGGTCTGGATATAATTTCCAAAGCTCTCACAATTGCAGATGAACATTGTAAATAATTTAAGAATAGGATTTTACATTTTTACTTCCCCCTCCTTTATAAGGAGGGGGACTGAGGGGGCGGTTTAAGTTACACAAACTTAAGTTTTACGTTACGACACTGGAGCATCAGAACGAGCAGAAAAATAATATGGAAGAAAATAAACTCTCTAAAAAAGAAAAATTAGAAAAGGCTACAAAAACTTTATTAAAGATTAGAGAAAGCGCTAAGGATTTAGATATTTCATTTGAAGAAATTACTGAGATCGTAGAACAAGTAAGAGAAGAAAAATATTTAAAAAAATTCAAAATAAAAACTAACATAAACCCTTTTGAACAACGATTCACAGGATTTAGTTTTAAAAAAAGAAATAGAATCTTCTCCTTTATACAGTGAAGATTTAGCCCCTGTCTCTCAATCCCGCAGAACATGGGGCACATGGAACTACGCGGCGCTTTGGATAAGCATGAGCTTATGCATTCCGACGTATATGCTTGCAAGCTCGTTAATAGAGGGCGGAATGAACTGGTGGCAATCTATAATGACAATTTTTATTGCCAATACAGTTGTGCTTATTCCCATGATATTGAACGGACGCGCAGGCGCAAAGTACGGAATACCGTTTCCTGTTTTTGTCCGCGCAAGCTTCGGCGTTAAAGGCGCAAACATTCCTGCCATCCTCCGCGCAATTGTTGCATGCGGATGGTTCGGTATTCAGGCATGGATAGGCGGCTTCTCGCTTTATCAGATGATTCACGTATGGTATCCGGGCATCGCTAATTTACCGCATATATTCCCTGCATGGATGGGACTTGAAACAGGTCCTGCAATAACATTCTTTCTATTCTGGCTTCTTAATATGTACGTCGTTTACCTCGGCGTTGACAGCATAAAAAAACTTTTAGTATTCAAAGCATTCTTTTTACCAATAGCGGCATTAGCTTTATTGTTCTGGGCTATCAACGCAGGCAATGGCTTAGGCCCGATACTTGCGACTCCTTCTAAGTTTGCCAACAGCGGCGAGTTCTGGCATTTCTTCTTCCCTGCATTAACGGGAATGGTCGGCTTCTGGGCAACACTATCATTGAACATACCTGACTTTACTCGCTACGCAAAAAGTCAACGCGCGCAGGTAATGGGACAGATAATCGGTCTGCCACCCTCAATGACTTTGTTTGCTTTCATTGGAGTAGTGGTCACATCTGCTACAACGATTATTTACGGAACGACTATATGGGACCCTGTTGTGCTTGCAGGAAAATTTGAAAATAAAATTATTGTAAGCGTTGCAATGATATGCGTTGCTGTTTCTACATTAGCAACAAATATTGCAGCAAATATTGTAAGTCCGGCAAATGATTTTGCGCAGTTATCTCCTGCAAAAATTGATTTCAGAAAAGGCGGATATATTACGGGTGTAATCGGAATTTTAATCTTCCCATGGAAATTGATTGCGGACCCTACAGGATATATTTTTACGTGGCTGATTGCATACTCTAGTTTACTGGGACCTGTAGGCGGAATTATGATTGTAGATTATTTCTTTATTCGAAATCAGCATTTACATCTGAACGAATTGTACGAAGTAAAAGGTGAATATACTTATAGCAACGGATATCACATGACGGCAATCATTGCGTTGATAATCGGTATAGTGCCTAACATTCCGGGATTTTTAGTAACGGTTAATTTAGTGCCGAAGGATACTTTCCCTGAGTGGATATCTCACTTGTATAATTATGCATGGTTCGTTGGATTTTTTGTTTCGGGAATTGTGTATTATATATTTATGAGAAATAAAACTGTTGCAAAAAATTAAATTTTAAATTGTAAAATATTTTATGTCATTACTTATAAAAAATGGAAGAGTGATAACTGCTTCCGAAGATTACATTGCAGATGTTTTTATCGAAGGTGAAAAGATTTCCAAGATTGGAAAAAATCTTGACGTAAAAGCAGATGAAACGATTGATGCTTCAGGTAAACTTGTTATGCCGGGAGGAATTGACCCGCACGTCCATTTAGACATGCCTTTTATGGGAACATTTTCATCCGATAGCTACGAAACAGGAACACGCGCAGCGCTTCACGGTGGAACGACGACGGTAATTGATTTCATATTGCAGACGCAGGGAAAATCATTGCAATCAGCTTATGATGAATGGAGCGGCAGAGCAAACGGTACTGCATACGGAGATTATTCTTTTCATATGGCAGTAACAGATTTCAACGATGAAACAAAAAAAGAAATTTCTCACTTCATAAATGAATTAGGAATTACATCGTTCAAAACATTCATGGCTTATAAAGGCGCATTGATGATTGACGACAGGCAGATGATTGGCTTGATGAATGAAGTTCGTGACCAGGGCGGAATGGTAACAGTACACGCAACTAACGGAGACATGATTGACTTCTTAATCGCGAAACACAGAGCCGAAGGAAAAATGGAACCGCTCTATCATTATCTTTCGCAGCCGGAAGTTACCGAAGCAGAGGCATCGGGAAGATTTGCAGATATGGCGCGATACACAGGTGTTCCCGGATATATTGTACACATGACTTGCGAAGGCGCGCTGAATGCAATCAGAAAAGAAATGCAAAGCAACTACAGAGTTTATGCTGAAACATGCATTCAATATTTATTATTAGATGCTTCGCTATACGAGAAAAATTTTGAAGGTGCTAAGTGGGTAATGAGTCCCCCGCTCAGAGAGAAAAAAGATCAGGCGGCTTTATGGGGCGCATTGAATCAGGGAAGTATTCAGGTTGTTGCGACTGATCACTGTCCATTTATGTGGGCTCAAAAAGAAATGGGAAAAGATGATTTTTCAAAAATTCCGAACGGTCATCCTGCAATTGAAAATAGAATAGAATTACTTTTCAGTGAAGGTGTTAACAAGGGAAAAATCACTTTAAATAAATTTGTAGAGGTTACATCAACAAATGCTGCGAAGATATTCGGAATGTTCCCGCAAAAAGGAACGATCGGTATAGGCGCAGATGCAGATATAATTATACTTGACCCAAATGAAGAGCATACACTCTCCGCAAAAACACATCACATGAATGTTGACTACAGCGGATACGAAGGCTGGAAATTAAAAGGAAAAGTAAAGCAGACGATATTACGTGGAACATTAGCAGTTGATAACGGCGATGTGAAGATAAAAAAAGGATATGGAAAGTTTGTGAAGAGAAATAAAGTAAATAATATAATTTAATTTTTTGAATAAAAAATAGATTAAGTAAAATGAATACCACTGAATTAAGAGAAAGAATTCTTAGAAAGGTTAACAAAATGAATGACGAAGAAGCTTTGAATACAATCGACAAGGTAATTGATACCTTTAACGACGTAGACGAAGTATATACTCTAACTAAGGAGCAGGAAGACGTGATTAAAAAAAGTGACGAACAAGATGAAAAAGGTGATACAATTACAAACGAAGAAGCATATAAAAAAATAAAAGACCTGCTTAAATGAAAGTAGTTTGGTCTGATGATGCAATTATAGCTTTTAGTAATATTATTATATATTGTATTGAGACCACAGGAAATAATAGTTTCAGCAACAAACTGAACGAAAGAATTTTTAAAAACATACAATTAATTTCCGACAATATTTACATTGGGAGGAAAACATCTCAAACAAATATTAGATCTCATGTTGTCGGCAACTATACAATTTTTTACCGTATAAAGAAAACTTATATACTTATAAATACTGTATGGGATAATAGAAGAGATCCTAAAACTTTTAAAATTAAAATTTAATAATATTTTATGCCAAGAATAATTAAATCCGGTCTCATTCAGATGTCACTGCCTATGACCGAAGGCGAAGGTAGTATCAAACAAATTGTGGATTCAATGGTTAACAAACACATTCCATACATTGAAGAAGCAGGAAAGCAAGGTGTACAGATCTTATGTTTACAGGAAATTTTTAATACGCCATACTTCTGTCCCGGACAGGATAAAGCATGGTACGAATCCGCCGAGCATATGCCGGGACCAACGGTTGAAACGATGCAGGCCTATGCAAAAAAATATTCGATGGTTATCATCGTTCCTATTTATGAAAAAGAGCAGGCAGGATTTCTATATAACTCCGCCGCTGTTATCGATGCTGACGGAACTTACCTCGGTAAATATAGAAAGAATCATATTCCTCACACATCAGGTTTCTGGGAAAAGTTTTTCTTTAAGCCGGGTAATTTGGGCTACCCTGTTTTTCAAACAAAGTATTGCAAAGTTGGTGTGTATATTTGTTACGATAGACATTTTCCTGAAGGCGCAAGAATTTTAGGTCTTAACGGAGCAGAGATTGTTTACAATCCCTCTGCAACTGTTGCAGGCTTATCACAATATTTGTGGAAGCTCGAGCAGCCTGCGCACGCAGCAGCAAATGGATATTTCATGGGATGCATTAACAGAGTTGGTATTGAAAAACCATGGAACTTAGGAAAGTTCTACGGCTCATCATACTTCGTTGATCCGCGCGGACAAATTTTTGCATGCGCATCAGAGGATAACGATGAATTATTAGTCGCTGAGTTTGATTTAGACATGATTGAAGAAGTACGCTCAACATGGCAGTTCTATAGAGATAGAAGACCTGAAACATATGGTAAGATAACGGAGCTTTGATAGTATAAAGTAGAAGGTATAAAGATTTATTTATGCATGATTATAAAAAACTTAACGTTTGGAAGGAATCGATTGAGTTAATAACGAACATTTATAAAACTACAAATAAATTTCCTTCTACGGAAAAATTTGGTTTAATAAGCCAGATAAATCGCTGTTCAGTTTCAATTGCCTCTAATATTGCGGAAGGTGCCGGAAGAAATACAGCCGGGGAATTCAGACAATTTTTAGGAATAGCAAAAGGTTCATGCTATGAATTAGAAACACAATTAATAGTTTCAAAGAACCTGGGATATATTTCAAATGAATAATTAAATAATTTAATTGAAAAATTAGAATATGTTCAAAAAATGACACACAACTTAATCAAAAGCTTAAAGTAGTTTCTTTATACATTCTACTTAATACTTAATACTTAATACTTATCACAAAAATATGAGTGAATTTAACCGTCCAGCAAACGAACAGGAGTTCGAGCAAAACTTTGCGCAGATAAAACCTTTAATGAATAAAACCGAAGCTTACTACGAAAGCTCGCGATGTCTATTCTGCTACAACGCTCCATGCGTTGAAGCATGTCCGACACATATAGATATTCCTTTATTCATAAGGCAAATTAATACAGAAAATATTGTCGGCGCAGCGCGTACAATTTATGATTCAAATTATTTCGGTAATGCTTGCGGCAAAGTTTGTCCGACTGAAGTTTTATGCGAAGGCGCATGTGTGTATAATCATCAGGATGTTAAGCCGATTGAAATCGGACGCTTGCAGAACTATTCCACTTCGAAAGCTATTGCAGACGATATAAAATTTTATACTCCGGCAAAAAATAACGGGAAGAAAGTCGCTATTATAGGTTCCGGTCCTGCAGGTATTGCATGTGCATGTGAACTAAGAAAAGCAGGTGTGCACGTTGATATATATGAAGCAAAATCAAATCCAACCGGATTAACTGTTAACGGAATCGCTCCATATAAAATTACTAATAAAGAAGTTTTAGAAGAGCTTGCATACCTTCAAACTCAATTCGGATTTAATATTTTATATAGCTCACCTATAATGTCTAAAGATGATATCAATAGATTAGAAAAAGAGTATGATGCAATTTTTATCGGAGTAGGAAACGGAGAAACATCTAAACTTGGTATTCAGGGAGAAGATAGGGCGAATGTTCATGGAGCTGTTGAGATAATTGAACATCTTAGAAGGGATCATTATAAAGTTGCTATCGGGCAAAAAGTAATTGTACTTGGAGGCGGTAATACTGCAATGGATGCTGCATCAGAATCAGCCCGAATGGGCTGTCCCGATGTTACGCTTGCTTACAGACGTTCGAAAGAAGAAATGGGAGCTTATCACTTTGAGTATGATCTTGCAAAAGATGTTGGAGTGAAGGGACTGTTCAATGTGGCTCCGGTAGAATTTTACGGTAACGGAAAAGTAACCGGAATAAAGTTTATTAAGACAAAAACTGAAAACGGTAAGGTTGTAAATATTCCCGGAAGTGAATTTGTACTTGAGTGCGATATGGTTATAATGGCAACGGGACAAAAAGGCCATGATTATCTTTTTGATAGTATTTCAAATTTCGAAGTGAATGGTACAAAAGTAGTAGCTAACAACTACCAAACTTCAAACCCAAAATACTTTACAGGCGGTGACTGCCTAAATGGCGGAGCGGAAGTTGTTAACGCTGCGTATGAAGGTAAACATGCAGGAATTGCTATATTGTCGTTTCTCGGAGTTCGTTAATCGTTATTCGTTATTTGATACTATGAGCAAATCTTACTTTGAATTAGATGTTTGGATTAAGTCCCGGGAGTTAGTCAGTTTTATTTATGAATTAACAAAAACTTTTCCTAAAGAGGAACAGTATGTTCTAGTAAATCAAATTAGAAGATGTTCTATTTCTATTCCATCAAATATTGCTGAGGGGTGTGGCAGACAGACACCAAAAGATTCGATTCATTTTTTTTATATAGCGCGGGGTTCTCTTTATGAATTAGAAACACAGCTTTATTTAGCGTTTGACCAAAAATATATTTCGCAGGAATTACTTGATGATTCGTTCAGCAGAATAACTTCCTGCAAGCAGTTAATAAACGGCTTTATAAATTACTATAGAACTCAAATTAAATAATTTTTAGTTGTTTGATTTAATTCGAACAACGAATAACAAATAACTAATAACGACAATGGACTTAAGTGTAAATTTTGCAGGAATAAAATCTCCTAACCCTTTTTGGTTAGCATCGGCGCCGCCGACAAACTCAGGCTACCAGATAATGAAAGCCTTCGATCAGGGATGGGGCGGAGCAGTTTGGAAAACTTTAGGCGTGCCTGTTATAAACGTATCAAGCAGATACGGGGCAGTAAACTACCGCGATAACAGAATGGTCGGCTTCAATAATATTGAGCTTATCACTGATAGACCTTTAGCAGATAACCTTCGTGAAATAGAAGAGGTAAAAAAATATTTTCCAAACCACGCAGTGATTGCATCACTCATGGTAGAAACACGTGAACAGTGGCATCAGATTGTAAAAGATGTTGAGAATGCAGGAGCAGACGGTATAGAATTAAATTTCGGCTGCCCGCATGGAATGTGTGAACGCGGCATGGGCTCGGCAGTTGGTCAGGACCCGAAAATTTTACAGCTTATTGTCGGATGGGTAATGGAAGTCGCAAAGATTCCCGTGATTGTAAAACTTACCCCGAATATTTCTCACATTGAAGATCCTGCCATTGCTGCAAAAGCAGGCGGCGGAAATGCAGTATCGCTTATCAATACAATTCAAAGTATTGTCGGGCTCGATATAGATAATTTTAATGCTTACCCTAACGTAGACGGTAATAGCACAAACGGCGGTTACTGCGGACCTGCAGTGAAACCGATTGCGCTTAACATGGTAAAGAATGTTGCAAAGATTCCGGATTTTAATTTACCCATATCCGGAATTGGCGGTGTGGAAAACTGGCGTGATGCAGTTGAGTTTGTATTGCTCGGCGCAGGAACAGTTCAGGTTTGTACTGCTGTAATGCATTACGGTTTTGCAATTATAAGAGAAATTACTTCGGGTTTTGAACAGTACATGGTTGATAAAGGATTTAATACAGTTGATGAAATGATTGGACGCGCATTGCCAAACGTAAAGACGTGGGAGAACCTTAACCTTAAATATAAAATTGTTGCTGATATAGATGAATCAAAATGTATCGGATGTCAGCTTTGTTACATTGCTTGCGAAGACGGAGCCCATCAGGCAATCGGACTTGCAGATGATTTAGCAAACAGAAAACCATACATCATTGAAGAAAATTGTGTAGGCTGCAACTTATGTTCACTCGTTTGTCCTGTAGAAAATTGTATTTCAATGGTTCGCAGAGATGACGGTAAAGAGCATATTACATGGAAGGAAAGAACAGTTAACGATGATGTTCCAACTACATTCGATGATCAGCGCGGCGGCGGCGTAGGACATTACATTCCTGAACCGAGGGAAGCAATTGCATATAGACTGAAGGATTAAAAAATTAATAGCTATGACATTTTGGGATATAATTAAAAAGACACTTGAGAAAGTGGGAACACCTTTAACTCCAAAAGAAATTTGGGAAAGAGCAAATGAGTTAGGAACCGTTGGTTCATTTAAAACCACAGGAAAAACACCATGGGCTACTATAGGAGCATATTGTTATACGGATATTATAAACAAAGGAAACCATTCTACTGTTATTCAGTTTGGTGAAAGACCCGCCAGATTTTTTTTAAGAGAAAAAAGTGCTACTCTTAATATTGAAAAACTCAGAATAGATGATTCAAAAAATCAACAAAGTATCTCTAAGTTTAAAGAAAGGGATCTTCATTCATTACTTGTAGCTTTTGCTTTTTCAGATAGTCATTTCAAAGCTCATTTAAAAACAATATATCACGAAAGCTCTAAAAAGAAACAAAAGGGAGAAAATGAATGGTTGCATCCAGACATTGTTGGTGTTTACTTCCCATCAAAAGATTTTAAACCTGAAACTCTGGAGATGCAAAAACATCTCTCAATCAATACCATAAAAATATTTTCGTTTGAAGTTAAAATTAATATAAGTTTTAATAATTTACGTGAATATTATTTCCAAGCTGTCTCTAATTCGAGTTGGGCAAACGAAGGATATTTGGTTGCACATAAGATTGATGATGACCCGTCTTTAAGAGACGAGCTTAGAAGATTGAATAACGCTTTTGGAATAGGTCTAATTGAACTTAACTCTGAAAATATATATGAGTCCGAAATTATTTTACCAGCCAAAGTTAAAACAGAATTAGATTGGAGTACTGTTGATAGGTTGGTTTCAGAAAACAGTAATTTTAAAAACTTTTTAGAAATAATAAGTGCTGACAGAAGAGTAAAACAAATTGAAAGTGAATTTGATACAGTTTTAGATGAAGAACAGTTGAAAATATTAATTAAAGATAAATCTATTCTAAAAACATAACATGACTCACAAAGAAAACCTATTCAACGTAATAGAAAAAGAAATTGAATTAGTAAAAACTCTCTCTTCAAAAGTTACGAGTGAAATACTTTCATATACTCCGCAGGAAGGAATGCGAACAACTCTGGAAGTTATGCAATACCTTACGTGGTGCAGCGCTTCAACAATAACTTTTTTTCTTTTAAACGACCCGTCTAAAGCAAAAGAGAATTACATGAAGTTTATGGAGAATGCTAAATCAGTTACGCTTGAAGATTTTAAGGAAAAAATGGATGCCCAGCTTACAATTGTTAAAGACTGTTTTGATAAAATTTCTGACGAAGATTTAATTACCAAAGAAGTTGAGCTTCCATGGAAAGAGCCGATGATACTCGGACAGGCAATTATGGAAACCACAGTGAAGTGGCTTACAGGTTACAAAATGCAGTTGTATATTTACATGAAACAAAACGGAATTAAACTTGATACCGGCGATTGCTGGATATACACGGAAGAATAAATTATGCTGGACCAATTATCAAAACTGGAGGATGGCGTAAGCTCATCTTCAATGGATGAAGAAAAGAAAGCTGAAATCTTAGCTGATATAGATGCGTTAAGATTAGAATTTATATCTTCAAATGAAATCTCACACCCATTTAAAAAAGCATTTAATACATTAAGGAAGTCTATTCTTGAGTTTGAAAAAGACCATCCAACTCTTACAAAGAACGTGAATGAAATTTCTACAATGCTTTCAAACATGGGAATATAACTACCACTTCTTTTTATTTGTTTTGCCGAACTCTTGAAAAAGTTTGCCTGACTCTTCTCTCAGAACGACTTCCGATTTGATTTCGCGATTATCATTTGGCAAGCAAACCATTTCGTATGGTTTCATATCAACTACACCCCATTCCGTCATATCTTCCTTCGTCGCTCCATAATAAATATGCTTTATGTTTGCAAAGAAACATGCAGCAAAGCACATTGGGCAAGGCTCACCGTTTGTATATAGCTCGCAACCTTCAAGCCAATTTGTACCGAGAGTTTTACAAGCATCCCGTATTGCATTTATCTCGCCATGAGCAGTTGCATCATTTGTGGAGTGTGTTGAATTATACCCTTTTCCTACAACAACTCCGTTTTTTACTACAACAGCGCCGAACGGATAATTTCCGTTATCAACTGCAGTCTTTGCAAGCTCTATTGCCATTTTAATATAATTCTCATTCTCTTCTATTGAGTGTTCTGTTTGCGCGTTTACCTTAAATGATAAAGAAAGAATTAATAATAAAGTTAACACTAATGTTTTCATAGAATATTTTAAGTTTTATTTTGCTTTCCAGTTTTGAAAAACTTTAACAGCTTCTTCTCTGAGTATTATTTCTGATTTAATATTTTTTTCGCTATTAGGGAGGCATACTTGGCTAAACAAATCCTGGTCAATTCCGAAAGACATTATATCCTCTTTAGAAGCTGCGTAATATATATTTTTTATGTGAGCCCAATAGGCAGCCCCGAAACACATAGGACAGGATTCCCCGTTAGTATATAAATCGCATCCTGTCAAATCTATTGTGCCAAGATTTTTGCACGCATCACGGATAGCATTAATTTCTCCATGTGCAGTTATATCATTCACTGCATAAGAATTATTGTAACCTCTGCCTACTACAACACCATCCTTTACAATTACACATCCGAAGGGCCAGCTGTTTTGATTAACAGCTTCAACGGATAAATCAATTGCCATATGCATAAATTTCTTTTTATCTTCATCCGATGTCTGAGCTCGTAAATATAATGATTGAAATAAAATTGTTGCAAGAACAACAAGAAATGTTTTCATTGGAATATTTTTAATTGGTGGATGCTTTCAGATTAGCTAAAAAAAACGGAGATTTCACGGGCTAAAATTTCCACTTTCATTTTTTCTATCGGGTGCTCTGTATCAGAAAAAATAAAAAGTCTGCCGTTTTTTAATTTCCCTGCTGCGTTTGCAGTCTCTTCAATAGTTACCATAGTATCTTTATCACCTACACTTACTAAAATTTCTTTTTCAATTTTCTCTAACACTTCATCAGTAAGCACAGGCTTCTTCCCTAAATCAATCATCATCTCCGCTGTTTTATTTAAAACTGTTTTCCAGTTAGCAGATGTCTCTTGTGGAGAATGTCTTTTCTCCAGTAATTTTGCAAAGGCAGGGATTTTATCTTCTATCTTTTTTGGATTCAGCATCTTCGATTCCTTCAACGATGTCTCTTCATCCCATACAAACTTAGTTGCTGTTGTGAATATTTTATTTACTTTATTCTTATGTTGACTTGCAATGTATAGCGCAACGTATCCACCCATACTGTAACCAAAGACATCAATGTTCTCTAATTTATTTTTCTCTAAGAATTTTAAAACATCATCTGCAAAAAGCTCAATGCTAAATTTTTCTTGTGGAATTTTCTCGCCGCCGTGCCCTGAAAAATCCAAAGTATAAATCTCATACCTATCCTTCAATTCTTCTTTAAGCTTGTCAAACTGACTCGCTGCACCAATAGCTCCATGTAATAATAAAAGCTTCTTCATATTTACTGAGCTGTTTCCAATTTAAATTCTGAATTAAAATAAAACTTTATATCGGGATTTCTTTCTATCGTCAACTTCAACACCCACTCAGAATCTGCAAAGTAAACTAAATGCCCGTCTTTATCCTTCGCAATATTGTTTTTGTATTTAATGAATTCATCAAACTTACTTTCATCTTCTGCCGTCATCCATAATGCTTTATAATAATTCAGATGCTCAAAGCGGCACGATGCTCCGTATTCATTCAACAATCTGTATTGAATTACATCAAACTGCAGCTCACCTACCGTTCCTACAATTTTTCTCCTGCCGTCATCCTGTGTGAATAACTGTGCAACACCTTCTTCCGTTAGCTGCTGAATTCCCTTATCAAGCTGCTTCGATTTCATCGGGTCAGTATTTCTCAACTCCTTAAAAATTTCAGGTGAGAAACTCGGAATCCCCTTGAACATAAAATTTTCGCCTTCGGTAAGTGTATCACCGATTTTAAAATTTCCCGTATCATACAATCCCACAACATCACCCGGATAGGCTTCATCTACTATACTTTTCGCCGATGCTAGAAATGAATACGGAGTGGAAAATCTTAAATCTTTATCAAGTCTTACATGATGAAAAAATTTATTTCGTTCAAACTTTCCTGAGGTAATTCTCAAGAAAGCCAGTCTGTCTCTATGTCTCGGGTCAATGTTCGCATGGATTTTAAAAACAAATCCGCTGAATTTAGTCTCATCTGATTTCACTTCGCGCGTATCTGATTCGCGTCCCTTTGGCTCAGGAGAAATATCTATAAATCCGTCAAGCAATTCCTGCACTCCAAAATTATTTACAGCGCTGCCAAAAAATACCGGAGCAAGATGTCCCTCAAGATACTGCTGCTTATCAAACGGCTGATAAACTCCCTCAACCATTTCAACATCATGTCTTAATCTATCCGCCTCACTACCTAAGTAAGTATCAAGCTGCGGGTCATAAAGTCCTTTCATTTCAATTAAATCGGTTTCTTTTTCAGTTTTATTAGGCTTAAATAAATTCAGTTCATTCTTATACAAATTATAAACGCCTTTGAAAAGCGAACCTTTTCCTATGGGAAAACTAAGCGGACGTACATGAATACTCAGCTTCTGCTCAAGTTCATCAAGCAATTCAAACGGCTCTCTTCCTTCTCTATCAAGTTTATTTACAAAAACTATCACGGGAGTATTTCTCATTCGGCAGACTTCCATCAGTTTCTCTGTCTGCTCTTCAACACCTTTCACACTATCGATTACAATTATTACGCTGTCAACAGCGGTTAAGGTTCTGTACGTATCTTCGGCAAAATCTTTATGTCCGGGAGTATCAAGAAGATTTATAATTAGTCCTTTGTATTCAAACGTCATAACAGATGTAGCAACGGAGATACCCCTCTGCTTTTCAATTTCCATAAAATCGGATGTAGCCGTCTTCTTAATCTTATTCGATTTCACCGCGCCTGCTGTTTGTATAGCGCCGCCGAAGAGCAATAATTTTTCCGTCAGTGTAGTTTTACCTGCATCAGGGTGAGATATGATTGCAAACGTCCTGCGCTTTTTAATTTCCTTCTGTAAATCTTCTTGTAAACTCATTTTCTTTTAATCTTATATAATAAACAAAAACCCTGTCAGGCAGACCCGACAGGGCAATTATAATTTACCGAAATTAATTTTTACTTTTAATCCTAATTTAAATTCTTAAGAACAGATTGTAATGTAAATGAAAATCATTAAATCTGTGTCATCATAACAATCATAAAAATCTGTGTTCAAAAACTACTTCTGACTGTTCAATTTCTGCAAATATTTCATTATCAAAACTTCATAATCATCTGTATATCCTTCCTTCTGTAATTTCAAGATATCTTCTTTCAATGCGTTATAAGAATTCGGTCCCGATAAAATAATTTCCGGAGGAGACTGCCTTACCATATTGCTTCCGGGCTTCGATTCCCTCTTTGGCTCAAAATCTTTTTCACGCTGCGATAACTGAGCATCAAGCATTCTAGATAAAATTCTATTCTGCTTCTCAACAGTTTTATCGGTTACATTATTTTGCTGCATATCTTTAATAACTTCCTGCATTTCTTTTTGCACCTGATTCAAATCTCCAAGCACTTTCTCTCCACTTTTTTCCTGCTCTTTTTTTAGTTCCTCATTTAACTGCTCAAGTGATTTACTAATTTGCTCCTGCTGCATTTGCATTTTTTGCATATCAGCTTTCTGCTGTTCGCTCAACCCGTTCTCACTTCCTTCGCCATCCTTTCCTTCTTTTCCATCCTTGCCGTCTTTTCCATCCTTACCGTTCTTTCCCGTTTTTCCCATTTGTCCGTTTACTCCTTGCTGCTGCTGAATCATCTGCGCAAGCTGTTGCATCAGTTCACCCATGCGCCCGGAATTTCCTTTACCGCCCTTACCATCTTTTCCATCTTTGCCTTGTTGCCCCATTTGTTTCATCATATCGCCCATCATCTGTCCGGCTTTATCGAGCGAAGCTTTTGCATCACCCTGGTTTCCCATAGCTCCATCTTTATCCGGTTTGCCAAGATCCTGTCCTGCCTTGTCCATTTTGTTAAAAGCATTTCCAAGCTCTTTACCCATTTCAGGTTTAATAGGAATTCCGCTCTTAGAGAGATTCATCACATCATCAATCGTTTTTGCCAAATCATTTTGCAGAGTATTCTGGTCTTTTTTATTTTTATCGAATTCCGGCTTCTGGTCTTTCGAAAACTCTTCTGTTTTATCTTTTAATTCTTTTTGCCTCTTGCTTAGCTCTTCTAAATCTTTTTTGATATTTCCCATCTTCTCCATCATTTTCTTCTGTTGGTTTTGTGAGTCCATCATTTTTTCAAGCGCATCCTGCATCTGTTCATTCATTTCATTCAGGTCCTGCGATATTTCTTCCTGCTTATCTTCAGAAGAATTTTTATCTCCCTTCTGCATATCTTCGGAAGACTTGTTCATTTTATTCTCAAGATTCTTCTGCTCCATTTTTTTTCTAAGCTTTTCTAAATCATCGGCAGTTGTTTTTTCTTTTTGCTTATTAAGTTCCTCAATTAATTTTTTAAGTTCCTCTTGAAAATCTTTAGTTTTATCTTTTATATCTTTTTGCTTATCGGATAGTTGATTTAGTTTTTCCTGATTATTCTTATCGGTATTTTTTGTTTCTTCCTTTAAATCTTTTTGATTTTTTGTTATCTCATCAAGTTTTTGTGTTAGCTCACCGAACTTCTGCATATTTTCAATCTTCTTCATCAGCTCCATTACCTTCTCAAGATATTTCTTAAAAGCTTCTTCATCAAATTTAAAATTCTTCAGAGCATCTTTCATCTCATCTGAATTATTTTTCTTCATCGCTTCCTGCAGTTTTTTCAGCATTTCCTGAAGCTCGGGTGTGTTTATTTTATTATACATTTTTTGAAGTTCCATGTACTGCTCAAGAGTTTTCTCCGAGAGTTCATTCTTCTTCTGCATTTCATTTATGGACTGGTCTAACTTCTGCTGAGTTGCATTCATGTTTTTTTGCAAGTCATTCAGCTTGTTTTCCAGCTCTTGTTTTTTCTGCGGATCATTAAGCCCTAGATCTTCATTTCTCTGCGCATCTTTTTTCAACTCCTGTAATTCTTTCTGAACGTCATTCAGATTCTGCAGCGAATTGCTCACATCAGTCTTTAATTCTTTATTTAACGCTTCGGTATTCTTCAAAGCATCGGATAAAGATTTATAAGTAATTGTTCGTGTATCTGATTTTACCGAGTGCCCTGTATTATCTGTTACCTCAAGGAAATATTCAATCGTCTGTCCCGATGATATTCCGGGGAGATTCCAAACATAAGGGATTTCAAGCGAGCGTGAATTAGGATTCTGTATAGGAATATTTACAAAGCTAAAATTCGCAGAGCTGGAAGTAATGTTTCCGCCATTAAATTTTTTATAAGCTAATTTTAAAGAGGAAAATCCGTAGTCATCGGAAATTCTTGAACGAATAAGTATATCCCTTTGACCCGTAAGTACAAAATTTGATTCGTTCGGCTCTATTATAGTAATAGATGGCGGTTCATCAGGAATTACTTTTATATTAAATGTAACGGAGTTTTTATTCGTTGCGCCGTTTTTATCTTTTAAATAAAATTTATATGCTCCGTCAGTATTAGCAATAATCTCTCCTGAGGCATTTTCACCTGAAATATTAAAATTGATTAATTTTCCTTCGAGAATAATTCCTGCTTCAGATAAAGTCCTATTCGATTTTAAATCAAAAAATATTTTACTTCCCTGCACACAAAAAATCTCCCCTTCATTATCAGCCAAAATTTTTGAAGGGAGAGATGTAAAATCAGGCGGAGTGATTGTAATCTTAAAATTTTTAACTAAAGGATTCTCATTCGTCTTTATTCTGAATTCATCTGAACGCACACCTTCGTACTCGACATAATAAATAATATCATTGCTTATATTTTCAATAACTGAATTAAAAGACTTATCCTGAGAAATCTTAACATCTTTTTTATCTGATAAAATCTCCGAGCCGTCTTTAGTTATTTCTTTCTTTACAAGAGTAATTTCAGAAACATCAACAGGCTTTGTAGAGCTTATTAAAACTTTTACATTTACATTTTCACCCTTAGAGACCTCAATGTTTCCCGGAGTGACAATGAATGCAATACCCATATCATTTAATAAAAAATTATAATTGTAATTCACGAGGCGGTTCATCGAGCCAAACATTGTCTGTGGAAAAATTCCGAGTGAAAGTGCCCATACGAAAATTGCAGATAAAAATATTATAAAAGGCTTCTTAAGAGTCTTGAAGGAAATATAATTTGTAAAATCAATTCTCTCCGAGCTTGAGTAAACTTCCTCTATATTTGCGGAAATAAGCTCGTTCGAAAAATTTGTGCCCTTACTGTTTTCAACAAGAAATAAAGAATTTGAAAGCCTGTCTTTCACTTCTGGAAAGTTCTGTCCGACTTTTTTAGAGTAAGGAATTAAATCAAGCGGCTTAACTATTCCAAGCTTACGGAAAATGTATGTAACAAAAATATAAAAGAAAGTTGTAACCGAAGTAGAAATAAATCCCCAATAAAAAATTTTACGGGCAGTGATACCGAAATGAAAAATGGATTCTAAAACAACAATAAGAAAAGCGAGAGATAAAAAGAAAATAGCAGAAAAGAGAATGCCCTTCGTGAAGGTGAAGAGAAGCTCTTTACTGTAAACTTTTTGGATTCGCTGCTCGAGGGAGTTAACGATGCGTAAGACGGCTGCTGACATATTAGTTATAACTGTTTATAATTATAAATGTTTCATTGCATACGAACAATGCAAAATTGACGATTTTTCGGTCTAATATTTAACTTTTAGAACCTCTTTTTTAGATTAAAATTAAGAATAAAATTGAGTATTTTTATCTTAATCTTAAAATAAAATTTTCAATATATGTCTGCTGAAACAATGGCTGCGCCAAAAGGAGCAAAACTTTGGCTGATGGCTTCCCGCGCTTATTCTTTTCCGGCTTCCATCATTCCTGTTTTTTTCGGTTCAACACTGGCTCTTATTTTTGACCCGTCTGTAAAATTTAATTGGGTAGTCTTTGCTCTAACTTTAATAGGCTCCGTACTTGCCCAAGTTGGTGCAAATCTTATTAACGATATTTACGATTACAAAATCGGAATTGATAAAGAAGATAAAAAGAACGGCATTCCACACGGCGGCTCGATGGTACTCTCTATGAACTTCATGACTCTTGACCAGATGAAAATGGGAGCAACGGTTGCGCTTGCAATCGGAGCGTTGATTGGATTTTACTTATACTTGCTTACAGGTCCGTGGATAATTTATCTTACAATATTCGGAGTTTTATCTTCAATAATTTACTCGGCAACTCCTGCAGCGTTTAAATATAAAGCGCTCGGTGATATTCAGGTTTTTGTTTCGTTTGGATGCGTAATTACTTTAGGCGCATACATCGTTCAGACTCATGAGTTTTCATGGATGCCTGTAATTCTTTCATTACCATTAGGATTTTTAATTGATGCTATTCTTCACAGCAATAACATAAGAGATATAAATTTTGACGGGAAGTTCAAAGTTAAAACATTACCGATTCTCATAGGAGAAAATGCTTCAGTTAAATTCTATTATGGTTTAATTTTTGGCGCATATGCAATGGTTGCTATCTTCGCTGTTTTAAAACTTTTACCATACACTGCATTACTTTGCTTAGTTACTCTGCCAATCGGAATAAAGCTTTGTAAAATGGCAAATCATTTCCCTAAGGAAAATCAAGCAAGGTATGAGTACGGCGCAAAACACATTATGATGACAGCACAATTGAATATGCAGTTCGGACTGACGATGATAATCGGAATACTAGTTTACTACTTCTTCTTAATGAACAGATAAACAAATAGAATAATTTTAATATATAAAAGAAAAGCCGGTGAGTGCCGGCTTTTTTATTTTTACTCTATTCCATTATCTCCCGATAAATTTTCCATTTATCTCCTGTCTCTTTTCCTTTGAAAAGTCGTACTGTTTTTTGCCCGCTCTCTTCAAATTTATCAGAAATATAACTCTGCTTGAAAGTTACTTTCAAATCATTATTTGAAGTTGAATCCTTATAAATTTTGAAATCGGAGAAATTAAGTTTTATATATTTGTACTTATCAAATGTGTTTTTAATGTCGGCAATTCTCTCACTGTAATTTTTTGTTTTTCCGTCCTTACCGTAATACTCATAATCTTTTTCGAGGAAGAAAGTTTTATACTTATTAATATCTTTATCTTCCCATGCATCTTTCCAGTCAAAGACAGTAGTTTTAATTTGATAATCGCTCGAGCTATAATAATCCGTGATTTTGGAAAAAGCAAAGTATGTGATAGTAATAACAAACAAAAAAAGAAAAATTAATCCTGCCGAGCGCAAAATAAACGTGTTTCTCGAAATCTTTTTCTTTTCTTCGTACTTTCTTTTAAACTCATCATCAAAATTTTCTTCGTCATCAAACTTCCCTTCTATCAGATTATACCCGCAATGTTTACAATAGCTTGAATTCTCCTCAACTTCTCCTTTACAATTCGGGCACTCAATTATTTTTATCTGCTCAACTAAATTTCTCACAGCAGGAATTGTCAGTCCGCCAACATCAACTCTTTCCTCTTTTACTGTCGTCGGATTATTTTTACATCCGTAAGTTGTGCAGCCGCCGTTCTCTTCGTAACACTCCCTATGGTGCGGAGTACCGCATAGAGAACATACGACTACATCAAGATCATCTTTTATCTTCGATTGGCAATACGGACATATTTTATTTTTAAACGAATGCATTCTTATTGAAACACCTCTATATTTGTAAACTGTATGTGGACTTCCTTAATACCTTTTCTTAGAGTAACTATATCGTTAGCAGGAATTTTCAACTCTGTCAGTTTTTCATTAAAAAACTTATTAATAAGCTCAGAATTTGTATTCAACCTGTGAAAATTTTTCATCTTCAAAATTTTATCTTCTTCTTTAATATCTTTAACGGTGAGCAAATTCATATTAGCAAAAAAATCTTTCTCCAATTTTTTCTCTTCATCAAACAAAGCATAAACGACTTCATTATTAAATTCTATCTCAAAGTCATCTGAATTAAAAAAATTCTTGCCAAAGCTAACTAAATCTTGTATAGTAACTTCATTAAAAATTTTTTCTATCGATACAATCTCCTCAAACACATAATGCGAAGGGCAATCTTCTTTTTTCGTGTACTCTACTACATAAGAATCATTCGTTACGCCATTAAACACAAATCCTTTTCCTACAAGCAAATCTTTTTGACCATGTAAATATTTCACCGCTTCCTGAACCTGTACCCCTGCAATAATTGAAGAAATAGTCGGCGTTGTCGGCGTTCTTCCCTGATCAATTTCATCTATGCCGAGCATCAAACACGATTTTCGTTTATTCAGTAATTTATAATCCAGCTCTGTCATAGTACACTCGTAACAAATTTCAGTGGAAGGAATAAACATCCGCGCAACTCCGCTAAGCACCTCTATCGCGCCGTCTATCCACGGCTTATTTACTTTATAGCAGGATTGGTTCACAAAGAGCCTCGCTTCCCTGTTATCAAGTCCGCAGATTACAATATCCATTTCTTTAAAATTTCCTAATCCTAAATTAAAAATATTACCGGTAAAGTATTTTATATTTACATCGGGATTTATTTCCTTCGCTCGCTTTGCAGCAACCTGTGCCTTTGGTTTTCCTTCATCTTCCATTCTGAATAAAACACTTCGCGTTAGATTACTTCGCTCAACGTTATCCATATCACACACAAAAATATTCCCAACGCCAAGCATGGATAAATTTTTTATAATTTCATTTCCAAGCGCGCCGCAGCCTACTACTAAAATTTTTGAGTTTTTCAGAATGGATTGGTCCCACCATGAAATCAGTTCAAGCCGTGAATATTTATTTTTGTTTAAGTCTGAAAGATTCAGCATACAATTATTTAAAAAGAAAAAACCTGAGCCCGCTTTAGCAGAGTCAGGTTTGAATATTAAAATTTAGTCAAAGAAATCAACCCGCTGTGATTTCAGGATGAAGCCTTAATACGTCGCCATCTTTCACCCCGGCTTCGGCTAAGGTTTGGTTTTCCTTCAGCTGCTTGCCGCTTGCCTTGTGATGAAATTTATACGAAAGCGGTTCGCCATCGGGTCCTGTCAAAGGCATTTTCATTTTGGGCAAAAGCGCCTCCATAATGCGTTTTATCTGGGCATCGTCGGGCAGCGTTGCTTCCTGCTGCTTGTTGCCGGTTGCATCTATTATTGTTACGTTTATTCTAGCCATTTTTAAAATTACGCATTATCTTTCATATTTTAAATATATTTAACGTTGAATAGATTTAAAAGTCCAATTGAAGGTTTCGCTATTTTCAATTTTTGAAAATAAATATTGTTAAACCAACTTTTCATGGTTTTTATCTGGCTTAATTTTGTTGTTTTATCAACTATTTAACCTTCAAAAATGACTCAAGGTTTTCTCATTTTGTGCTTGAAAAAATATGCACTTAGTGTTCAAGGTTTCGTTTGACCGAAACCTTCAAATTAATTTTTATACAAAACTTCTCCCTGCCGTTTTTGCCCTGAATCTCTTATTTCTATTGCGGATATTACGCTATGACTGAAAACACAAAATGCGGAATCGTTACCATCTTCGGAAAACCCAACGCCGGAAAATCCACGCTCACAAATAAACTGATGCGTTTCGACCTTGCCGTCGTAAATAAAAAAGCGCAGACGACACGAAATAAAATTCTCGGAGTTCTCACTGAAGAAAACTATCAGATAATTTTTACCGATACGCCCGGAATACTGGAGCCTAAGTACGAGCTTCAGCAATACATGTTGAAAGAAATTTCCTTCTCTATAAAAGATGCCGACGTTTTGCTCCATCTTATCGATATAAACAGATTTGAAATAAACGACCTTGAAATTATTCACAGCAACTACGGCAAGCAGATGGAGGGCAAAAAGAAAATTTTAGTCTTCAATAAAAACGACATCATTCAGGAAAATACTTCCAATCAGGTTTTGAATCATATTCCAAAGTTCGGCTACGATGAAGTTATTTTTATTTCGGCACTGAAGGGTAAAAATATTGATGAAGTAAAAAATGCAATCGTAAAGCACCTTCCCGAAGGACCTTTTTTATACGAGGAAGATTATCTTACAGACCGTCCGGAAAAATTTTTTGTTGCGGAAATTATTCGCGAGAAAATTCTTACGCTTTACTCAGAGGAAGTTCCTTACAGCACTTTTGTTAATATAGTTGAGTTTAAAGAGCGGGGCAATAACAAGACTTACATTAACGCCGAAATTATTATTGAGCGGGAAACGCAAAA
Organism: Ignavibacteria bacterium; assembly: GCA_038225955.1. Lineage (GTDB taxonomy): Bacteria > Bacteroidota > Ignavibacteria > Tepidaquicellales > Tepidaquicellaceae > JAFDZO01. Next base: position 85,346 of record JBBRQV010000001.1, read on the forward strand.
GATGATTATCATAGGAAGAAATGGCGAAGGAATAAAAAAACTAGGACTGCTTGCAAGAAAGGCTGTCGAGAAATTTCTTGATAGACCTGTTTATCTTGAGCTCTTTGTGAAAATCAGAAAAGGATGGAGAGATAATGAAGGGTTTATTAAGGGGAATATGGAGTGATTTTTTTCATATGTGTTCTCCCCCTTACCAAGGGGGAGTTAGAGGGGGTTTAACACCCCGCATGTCATCCCGCACTTGATGCGGAATCCAATCATCAAACTTCGTTTGATTGTTCTTTTTTTCTTGATAAAAAAAGAACCAAAAAAATCAAGGCTCCTATAAATTTCCCTAAAAATCACTCCGAAAATCGCGCTCGAAGTAAACTCGCTTCGCTCAGACAAACTTCTCGCCAGCGATTGTTCTCGTGATTTTCTTTACGGAAAATTTATAAGGCCGGCTTTTCATTCAGTTTACTTTGAGTTTTTTGTGAAAATCAGAAAGGGTTGGAGAGATAGTAAAGGGTTTATAAGGGAATATGGAGTGATTATATTTAATGAGTATTGTTATAATTTTCTACAAATTCAATTTTCTCGATTTGAGCAAATGGAATTCCCTTTCCATTCCCGTCATAACATCTGTTAATAAGACTACATAATTCTTCATTATGAATTTTGCAGTAAAGATAATAAATGGCCGCAGATATATATGTTTTATACAATGGTTTTCTACTCCAGAATTTCACGATACATGGTTTTAATGACTCAATTATTTTAGGTTTAATTTCTACTGAATATTTTTTGAGATAATCCTCACAAATGTGTTCTATTATTTCAGGCAGCTTTAGATAATCATGATTATGCATTTTGTCAGAATTAAATGCAGTTTCTCTTATTAATAGTGCATAAGGTCCCCAATTAAGATAGCAACCAACCTTCCCCTTATAATCAGAATGAACAACTCCATCTACTTTTAATTTTCGCAGATTTTCATAATGCTTAGTATTTTTAAATAGATTAAACACCTTATTC
>JBBRQV010000002.1:0-86338 GCA_038225955.1 Ignavibacteria bacterium
AGGCACAGATAAAAAAATTGGAGAAGATAACCAGCGTGTACGCCCGGAAAAAAGTGAAGTATTAAAACTTATTTGTGATAACACAAAAGCAAAAGAAATTTTAAACTGGTCTCCTGAATATACTCTTGAAGAAGGTTTAAAAGAAACAATATCATTCATACAAAAAAACATCAATTCTTACGAAGCCGATAAATATACAGTTTAAAAACTCCACCATTAGTAAACTTCCCATAAAAATTAAAATTAATGATACCTCTATCAGTTCCCAGTCTTAAGGGGAATGAATGGAAATATGTAAAAGAATGTCTTGATACTGAGTGGGTATCTACTGCAGGCAAGTATGTAAACTTATTTGAAGATAAAGTAAAAGAGTTTACAAAATCAGAGTTTGCAATTGCATGCGTGAACGGAACGGAGGCAATTCATATTTCACTTTTGCTTTGCGGAGTTGAAGCAGGTGATGAAGTGATTGTGCCAACGCTTACATTCATTGCACCGATTAATGCAGTGAAGTATGCAAATGCCGAGCCTGTATTTATGGATTGCGATGAGTTTTATAATATAGATGTTGAGAAGACAATTGAGTTTGTAAACAAAGAAACAAATTTTAAAAACGGATTTACATATAATAATATTTCCGGAAAAAGAATTACGGCAATTATCCCTGTTCACATTTTTGGTAATGCAGTTATGCTTGACGAATTGATTTCATTATGCAAAGAAAGAAATATTGCTGTTATTGAAGATGCTACGGAAAGCCTTGGAACAGTTTATACAGAAGGAAATCATAAAAATAAATTTACAGGAACAATCGGAGAGATAGGATGTTTTTCTTTTAATGGAAACAAGATTATTACGACGGGCGGCGGTGGAATGATTGTAACTGACGATGTAAAGAAAGCTGAGAAGGCAAAGTACTTAACAACTCAGGCAAAGGATGATGAAGTAAGATATGTTCATAATGAAATCGGATATAACTATAGATTGCCGAACGTACTTGCGGCTATCGGTGTTGCGCAGATGGAAGTGCTTCCTGAATATATAAAAACAAAGAAGAAAAATTTTGCAAAATATAAATCCGCAATAGATAAGATTGAAGGTCTGAAAATAAACTGCACACCTTCTTTCGCAGATAATAATATGTGGATGTATGCAATGAGAATTGATAAGAATGTTTATGGAATGAATAGAGAGCAGTTAATGGAGAAGTTAAGCCAAAATAAAATTCAGACAAGACCTGTATGGTATCTGAATCACGAGCAGAAACCATATAAAAATAATTATTCATACAAAATTGAAACAGCATATAAGATGATAGATGAAACGCTGAACATACCTTGTAGTGTGAATTTAACAGATGAACAAATGGAAACAGTAATAAGCGCGCTTGTACAAAGGTAAAAAAATAGCAGCCTTAATTACTGCTCGCGGAGGCTCGAAGGGGATTCCGAAAAAGAGTATAGCAAAGCTTTGTGGAAAGCCATTGATTCAGTGGACAGTCGAGAGCGCGTTGGAATCAAAATACATTGATAAGGTTTTTTTATCGACTGACTCAGATGAGATAATTAATTCAGTTAAAAGATTTCCTGTTGAAGTCCCTTTCAAAAGACCAAAGTCATTAGCATCTGATAAAGCTACAAGCACAGATGTAATTTTACATTTTATAGATTGGATGAAAGAGAGCGGCAATGAATACGATACGTTGTTATTGCTCCAGCCAACATCTCCTTTTAGAAAATCAGAGCACATAGATAGTTCTATAAAGAAATTTTTTTCATCGAAGAATGCACTCTCATTAATTTCAGTTACTGAAAATATTAAGAGTCCTTATTTGTCACGAAAGGTTAATTCAAAAGGATTTATGGAAAATATATTTAATGTTAAGAGTGAAAAAAGAAGACAGGATATACCTGTAACGTATTACATTAATGGTGCAATTTATTTGATGGATGCAAAAGATTTTCAGAAATATAAAACGTTTCAGACCCCGAAGACATTAAGTTATATAATGCCACGTTACTCTTCGGTTGATATTGATGAACCGATGGATTTGAAAATTGCAGAACTTTACTATAAAGAAAAGTTAGTATGAATCACCGCGTAATAGCACGGCTTGATATAAAAGGACCAAACTTAGTAAAAGGAATTCACCTTGAAGGGCTCCGTGTAATGGGGAAACCTGAAGATTTCGCATCCTATTACTATGAGAATGGTGCTGACGAATTATTGTATATGGATGTAGTTGCCAGCCTTTATGATAGAAACAGTTTAAAGGATATTATCACAAGAACTGCTAATGAAGTTTTTATTCCGCTTACAGTCGGTGGCGGATTAAGAACTATCGAAGATATTACAGAAGTATTAAGATACGGCGCTGATAAAGTTTCATTGAATACCGCTGCAATAAAAAATCCCGAGATAATCAAACAAGCTGCAGAAGCATTCGGCTCATCAACAATTGTAGTTGCAATAGAGGCAATTAAGCAGAACGACGGAAAATATTTATGCTACACTGATAATGCCCGTGAATATACGGGAGTAGATGCATTCGAATGGGCGCAGCGCGCTGAAGAGCTTGGTGCAGGAGAATTAATTATTACATCAGTTGATAAAGAGGGAACGGGCGAAGGATTTGATATTGAGCTTACAAAGAAGATTTCACAGAGTGTTAAGATACCTGTAATTGCCCATGGCGGACCAGGAAAACTTGAACACTTTAAAGAAGTTTTGACTGATGGCTGCGCAGATGCAGTTTCAGTTGCTTCGATGCTTCACTACAGCTATGCTGCAAAAAACAAATCAGTAAATGAATTCAGCGCTGAGGGTAATGTAACATTTATTAACAGCGGAAAAACATTTGGCAAAATAGATAAAGCGGAAATTCAGGATATAAAAAAATATTTGAGCGATAATAATATTGATTGTAGATATATAAAATGAGCAGCGAAAAAAAATATCAGGTTGCGATAATAGATTATGAAATGGGAAACATGTTTAGTGTTAACCATGCCTGTAAATACGTTGGGCTAAATTCAATCATCACTGAGAACAGAGACGTTATTTTGAATTCTGATGCTGCTATTCTTCCGGGTGTAGGTGCATTTGGAAACTGTATGGAGAATTTGAACAAGCTAGATTTAATTTCGCCAATCAAAGATTTTGTTGCATCGGGAAAACCGTTCCTTGGAATATGTCTTGGTCTTCAATTATTATTTACAGAGAGTGAAGAGTTTGGAGTTTCAAAAGGATTAAATTTAGTCGAAGGTAATGTTGTAAAATTTCCAACTGAAACATCAGGTGGAAAGTTATTGAAAGTCCCTCAGATAGGATGGAATCATATTTACAATGCAAAGAATGATAATCACTGGAGTAACTCAATCCTAAAAGATACTTCAACAAAAGAGTTTATGTATTTTGTTCACTCGTATTATGTGAAACCTTCCGATGAAAGAGATATTTTGACTATGACTAATTACGAAGGCATTGAATATTGTTCGGGAGTTAAAAAAAATAATATTACTGCTTTTCAGTTTCACCCCGAGAAAAGCGGAACTGAAGGAATAAAAATTTATCAGAACTGGAGTTCAGAAATTAAAAATTATAAAAAAAAAAATAATGGGTAACAAAAAAGAAGCATATTATGGATTGCCTGAAGAAGTGAAGTTTTGTACAAGATGCGTTATGTCCAACCAGCGTCCCGCTTCAACACCTGAATTCAAACACACTATCGACAGCAAAAAAACTACTCTTAATATAGGAGAAGATGGAATTTGCGATGCGTGCAGAGTGAACGAGGGCAAGGAAAATATTGACTGGGAAAAAAGAGAAGCCGAGCTAATAAAACTTCTGGATAAGCATAGAAGAAATGATGGTAAATATGATTGTATTGTGCCCGGCAGCGGTGGAAAAGATAGCGCGTATCAGTCGTGGATGCTAAAGTATAAATACGGAATGAATCCGTTAACGATTACATGGCCTCCGATTTTATATACTGATTACGGATACCAAAATTGGAAGAACTGGGTTGAGATAGGCGGCTTTGATAATCTTATGTTCAAACAGAACGGAAGAATAATGAAACTGCTTACAAGATTATCTATTGAAAATTTATTCCATCCTTTTCAAACTTTTATTCTTGGGCAAAAAAATCTTGCTCCGAAAATTGCAATCAATTATGATATACCACTTATATTCTATGGTGAGAACGAAGCAGAGTACGGAAATCCGATTGCAGATGATGCGAGTTCTCTAAGAGATAAATCTTATTTTAGCATGACGCACTTGAAAGATATGTATCTTGCAGGTGTATCTATTGAAGAGTTGATGGAAAAATATGATGTAACTTTAGCTGATCTTATGACATTTTTGCCTGCTGATCATGAGCAGCTTGAAAAATCAAAAATTGAAGTTCACTATCTTGGATACTATTTAAAGTGGGTACCTCAGGAAGTATATTATCACGCTGTTGAACACACAGGATTTAAAGCGCGTCCGTTCAGAACGCAAGGTACGTACTCAAAGTATAATAGTATCGATGACAAGATTGATGATTTGCATTACTATACAACGTTTATAAAATTTGGAATAGGAAGAACAACGTATGATGCATCACAGGAAATAAGAAACAAACATCTTACAAGAGAAGAAGGACTTGCATTAGTAAGAAAATTTGACGGAGAATTCCCTGATAGATATTTCAAGGATATTATGCAGCACATAGATATGACTGAAGAAAGATTTTTTGAACTGGCTGATAAATTCCGCTCACCGCACTTATGGGGAAAAGATTCCGATGGCAGTTGGAAGCTGAGACACAGTGTCAACAAAACCGGTTTAGACGATTAACAGTATTATATAAGCTTGGCAAAGAAAATTTTATTTACATCACCCGGCAGAAGATTTGAGCTGATAAATTTTTTTAAAGAAGAATTTAACGGATACGAGTTTATTGGCGCAGATGCATTTACAACCTCGCCTGCTGCTTATATACTTGATAGAATTTATGAAGTCCCTTTGAAGATTGATGAGAAGTATGTAGATGAAGTTATTGAAGTTTGCATGAAGGAAAAGCCGGAGTTTGTGATTCCTTTACTTGACCCGGAACTTCCTCTTTTCTCGAAAAGCAAAAAAAGATTTGAAGACATTGGGGTACACGTATGGGTTCCTGATTATGATACGGTAAAATTAGCTAACGATAAATATTTAACATATAAAAAGTTTGAGAAGTCAGGACTAAATTTACCTGAAACATGGCTGCTGAAAGATTTTTTAAATGAAGATGTTCAAACTTCCCATGAGAAATTAGTTTTAAAGCCCGCAACAGGTTCTGCTTCAAAAGGCATTTATAAAGTTTCTTCTAAAGAAGTTAAAAGTATAACCACTTCGGAAAACTTAAATGTGAATTCATATTTAGTTCAGCAGCAAATTAATTTTGAATATGAAGTTACGGTCGATTTGTATGGCGACGGAAAAGGAAGCGTTGTTGAGTACTGTCAGAGAAAAAGAATAAGCACTCGTGGAGGTGAAGTTGAGAAGGGAGTAACAGTAAATCTCCCACAAGTAACTGATGTTGTGAAAAAAGTCGTTAAAGAATTATCAATACTTGGAGTTGTGAATATTCAGGTAATGGTTGAAGGAGATAAAGTTTATCTTGGAGAAATCAATCCTCGATTTGGAGGAGGTTACCCTCTCTCGCATAAAGCAGGAGCTAATATGGTTCAGCATATAAAGAGTTTTATGAGCAAAAATTCATACGAGAAGATAAATGGAATCAGATACAAGGAAAATTTTTATATGTTAAGGTATGATAGTGCTATCTATACTGATAAATTATTGGACTTAATTTGAAAGTAGTAGGTTTTGACTTAGACGATACTCTGTATTCCCATTGGGATTATGAGAAATTGCTTTTTGAACCGATAACAAAATCAATTCATTATAAATTTGGCTATAATAAAGAAAAAGTTTTTGCAGAGATGCAGAAATTATTTGATCTGAAAGATTTTGACAGGTTGTTTGATAAAGCAATTAATAATGCAGGTTATCAACTACCGGGACAATGGGATGAATTTATAAAAGATAAAGTTTTACCTTTCTATAGAACACACAGACCTGACGTTAAGTTAAGAGTTTATGACTGGGTAAAGCCGTTGTTTGAAAAAATAAGAACCGCCGGATATAAAACTATTCTGATAACAAATGGCGGAGTAGCAATCCAGAAAAATAAGATTGCGCTTTTAAATCTTTTATCTGAATTTGATAAGATTTATATTTCTGATGAATTCAATCCACCGTTGAGAAAGCCGGATTTAAAAATTTTCGAGAAAGTTCTTGAGGATTTCAGTGTCCTACCGGCAGAAATGATTTATATAGGAGATTCAATTGAAAAAGATGGAGTTTGTGAAAAAATCGGGATTAAATTTGTCATCAATACAGATTACAAAAAGATATATGAATTTTTAGATATAACAGAATAATGAAAAAGACTTTTATTATAGCTGAGGCAGGAGTAAACCATAACGGCAACATTGACTTCGCTTATAGATTGGTTGATGAGGCTGTAAAGGCAGGAGCAGATGCAGTAAAATTTCAAACGGCAGTCCCTGAGCTAGTGATGACGGAGTATGCCACTAAGGCTGAGTACCAGATAACCAATACAGGTGAATCGGGCTCGCAGATTGAGATGGCTAAAAAAATTCATTTACCGCTTGATGCTTATAAAGGATTGAAAGAATATTGTGAGAAGAAAGAAATAATGTTTCTCTCAACTCCGTTTGATATGAAATCATTAGAACTTTTGCTTAGCTTTAATATGCCTTATATGAAAATCCCATCGGGAGAAATTACAAACTATCCTTATCTGAAAAGAATTGGTGAGCAAAATATGTATGTAATAATATCTACGGGTATGTCGACACTGAAAGATGTTGAAGATTGTTTGAACTTAATTATTTCATCAGGCACAGATAAAAATAAAATTACTTTGCTTCATTGTACTACTGAATACCCTGCGCCGCTTAACGAAGTGAATTTAAAAGCAATGCTAACATTAAAAGAAAAATTTAATGTTGATGTTGGTTACTCAGATCATACACCGGGAATTGAAATTTCTATTGCTGCAGCTGCATTGGGTGCTATAGTGATTGAAAAGCATTTCACACTCGATAAAACTATGGAGGGACCAGACCATGTTGCTTCTTTGGAGCCTTTTGAACTCGCTGAAATGGTGAAGGCTATCCGCAATGTTGATTTAGCCATGGGGGACGGGATAAAGCAAGTTGCTGTTTCCGAAGAAAAAAATATTGTGATTGCACGTAAGAGTATTTTAGCTGCGTACGATATAAAAGAAGGAGAAGTTTTTACCGATGAAAATTTAATTGTGAAGAGACCGGGCTCAGGAATAAACCCTATGAAATGGAATGAAGTGATCGGGAAAAAAGCGAAGAGAAAATTTTCTAAAGATGAATTTATAGAATTGTGAAAAAGAAAATCTGCATAGCAACTGGTACAAGAGCTGAATATGGATTATTAAATCCATTAATGTCTCTCATTAAAAAAGATAAATCTTTTGAACTTCAGATTGTTGCTACCGCAATGCATCTCTCCCCCGAATTTGGAATGACGGTGAATGAAATTGCAAAAGATGGATTTAAAGTTAACGAAAAAATTGAAATGCTTTTATCTGCTGATACAGATACTGCAATTGTGAAAGCGATGGGACTCGCAATGATATCCGCTTCAGATGCTTTTGAAAGATTAAAACCGAATTTATTAATAATACTTGGTGATAGATATGAAATGATGGCGCTTGCTACAAGCGCATACATTATGAATATTCCAATTGCGCACATAGCGGGCGGAGAAACAACCGAAGGCGCATTTGATGAAGGTATACGCCACTCGATTACAAAAATGTCTTCGCTGCATTTTGCTGCAACAGAAATTTATAAGAAGAGAGTAATTCAGCTGGGTGAAAATCCAAAATCTGTTTACAACTTTGGTGCCATAGGATTGGATAATATAAAAAATATGAAGCTGTTTTCGAAAAAAGAATTGGAAGATGATTTGAAGCTTTCCTTCAATAGCAAAACAGCGCTTGTGACTTTTCATCCTGTTACTTTAGATAAAGAATCACCTAAGAAGCAATTTATAAAAGTATTAGATGCGCTTCAAAAATTCCCCGATTTAAAATTAATTTTCACAATGCCGAACTCCGATACCGGAGGCAGGGAAATAATTCAACTCATAAAAAATTTTACCTCTAATAGAAGTAACGCTTATGCGTTTACAAACCTTGGACAAAGAAGATATCTCTCTACATTAAAGAATGTAGATTTAGTTATCGGAAACTCTTCAAGCGGAATTGTTGAAGTCCCTTTCATGGGAATACCGACTGTTAATATCGGTGACAGGCAGAAAGGTAGAATTATGGGTGAGAGTATTATTAATGTTAAGTGTGAAACTTCAGATATAATAGCAGGTGTAAAAAAGGCTTTAAGTGAAAAAAGGAACACAACGAAAATGAAGAGTCTTTATGGCAATGGAACTGCTGCGAAACAAATGCTTAATATAATTAAGAAAAACATAAATAAAATTTCTACTAAAAAATCTTTTTACGATACAAATGTTTGAAAATGAAATTGAGTGAAGCAAATAAAAAATTTATAATCCATAGAGATGTCTTAATAAAAGATTCTATCTCAATGCTTGATAAAGCGGGTGAAAGGATTCTTTTTGTGGTTGATGATGAAGAGCGTTTATTCGGTTCTATTTCAGACGGTGATATACGCAGGTGGATTTTATCAGAGGGAAAAATGGATTTATCGGTGGAAAATCTTTGTTATAAAAATCCAAGCTATGTAAACGAAGAGTATAATATTGATGATGTGAAGAAAGTAATTCTTGAATTAAGAATTTCTGCAATGCCTGTGCTGGATAAATCAAAGAAAATAGTTGATATACTTTTCTGGAATACTATTTTCGATTTACATGAACATAAATCTTTTAAAACCAAGTTAACCAATCATGTTGTTATAATGGCAGGCGGGAAAGGCTCACGATTGGATCCATTCACAAAAATTTTGCCAAAGCCATTAATACCTATAGGTGAAAAAACAGTTGTGGAAATAATTATTGATAAATTTTTTATAGAGAATGATATCAGAAATTTTTACCTGACTCTAAATCATAAAGCAAAAATAATAAAATCATACTTCGAAGAGCTGGCCCCTGAATACAACGTAGAATATATTGTAGAAGAAAAGCCATTGGGAACTGCCGGGAGCATTAAACTTTTAAAAAATAATTTTTCTGAACCGATAATAGTCACAAACTGTGATATTATAATAGACTGTGACTATGCAAGTTTTGTAGATTTCCATATAGATAAAGAATTTGATTTGACCATAGCAGCATCGTTTAAAAAATACAAAATTCCCTATGGAATTTGCGAAATTGAAAACGGCGGTGAGCTTACAAAAATAAACGAAAAACCTGAATACGATTATCTTGTTAATACGGGAATGTACATTGTAAATCCGGCTACTATTGATTTGATACCTGATGATATTTATTTTGACATGACTGATTTTATCCAGACAATAAAAAATAACGGTGGAAAAGTTGGTGTGTACCCTATAAGTGAAAACTCATGGACAGATACAGGTGAGTGGAGTGAGTATAAAAAAGCTGTAGAAAGACTGCATATCTCATAATGAAAACAATATTTCACATCTATTGATTGCCCTGTCAAAAAAAATAATTTCTTCGTTCAATAATAAAGCTGCTCTTTTATTTTCATCGTCATCATTAATTCTTAGTGTTGTAAAGCTTATTAGCGGAATAGTAATTATTAAATGGGTTATCCCTGAAGATGTGGGTATGTGGAACTCTGTCTCTTTGATTCAATCATACGCAGCAATTTTGCAGCTTGGAGCGTTGAGCGGATTAAATAGAGAGCTGCCATTCTATATAGGAAAAGGTGATAGCCAATATATTATTAAACTGGCGGAGACTGCAAATGCATTTATTCAATATTTAAATTATATATTGTTTGCAATATGTATTGCTGCTTCTGCTTATGTTTATTTTTTTGTTTCTTCTGATGTCAAGTTATTGTTCGGTATTTTATCTATAGGATTGATTACTGTTTCAGCATTTTATGCAACTTATCTGAATGTCACATATCGGGCAAACCATGAGTTCATTAAGCTCTCAAAAATTCAGTTATATATCAGCGGGTTTACAATTGTTACAATTTTTCTCCCTTATTTTTTTAATTACTATGGCTTGGTATTAAGAACAGTGCTGATAAGTATATTCACAACTATTTTTGTCTATGCGGCAAGACCAATAAGAGTTAAGGCAAAATTTACAAAATCATCTTTTAAAGAGTTAATAAAAACCGGACTGCCTATTTATGCTATTGGATATTTTGATGACTTATCGAAAACATTCAACCGTACAATACTTCTGACTTTTGGCGGGGTTATAGTCGTGGGTTATTACTCGCCTGCTATAGCAATACTTGCAGGTATCGCAATGCTTCCTTCGGCAATAGGCCAGTATATATATCCACAAATGTCGTATAGTTTAGGAAAGTTTAATGATGCAAAGAAGTTGTGGAAGTGGGTTTGGAAATCTGCTTTTGCTATGCTTTTAATTGGACTGCCTGCTGTGCTTATTGGGTGGTTTACGATTCCATTTTTTATTACAAAATATTTTCAAAATTATGTACCCGGAATTTTTGCTTGCCAAATGGCATTGATTGCAGGTGTGCTGGATTCTGCTGGCGTTGGTATAAATGTTTTAAATACACTTAAGAAATTTAAATGGCTCACCATTTTAATGGTTTTTAAGCTTGCATCGTTTTGGTTTTTGATGCAGTACTTTTCTACTTTAATGACTCCTATTGATGGTGTATCTGTTGGTCTTGTAATCGCTCAATCGTTGTATCTGATTTTCTCTTTATTGGTTTGCTTTAAGGTTACTAAAGGATTCGATTTTTCGAAAAAAAATATTTCCGGTATTGAAGAAAATGAAGTTTGATTCGATTGGTGAGATTACAGAAAAAATTATTGAACTGGAAAAAAAACATGACCTTTTAAATCTTACTGTTAATAATGTAAAAATCTACCAGGTTGTAAGATATTTGATTTACATTGATGCAATAGATTCCAATATAGATAAAAAAAGCAGTGGTAGTAAACTAAATATAAGTACTCTCAAAAAAATTTATAAAAAATTATCACGGGTTAATAATTTTTTTTTTTATAACCCCTTTCTTGAAAAGAAAAAAGCAGATGCTTTACTTTTTGAGAGCGGCAGAAAACAAAAAATTAACGGTAAATTCTTTGATCCCTTTACTGCACAAATAAGAAACTCACTTGAAAAATCCAAAGTAAATTTTACAATATATCAGAGCTCTTATTTTTTCGACAATCTTTCCGAGAAAAGTTCTAATACAAGACATTTGGATTATATCATTCTGATGTCTTCATTTAAGTCAAAGCTGCACCATACTGAGATTGCTCAGGAAGATACAGAAATAGTTAAGGAGCTTGGAAAAATTATTCAGGTGGCGCTCAACCTGAAATTAGATTTTTACAATCTGGTAACATATCAATTAAGTTTGTTCGTCGCTTTATCGAAATATTACTCTAAGATTTTAGATACTAAAAATCCCGAAAAAATTTATCTGGTAAATTTTTGCGATAAATCAGCGTTAATAAGTGAGTGCAAAAAGAGAAAAATTCAGGTAATTGATATGCAGCATGGATTTATATCTTCCAAAGATATTATTTATCATTACCCCAATTCTATTGAGAATAAGATAGATTATTTCCCCGATAAATTTTTAGCATGGCCTGAAATTTGGCGCGGCGGTTGTACAATACCTCTTTCAAAAGATAATATAGAGATTATTAATAACTATGCTTTAGAATCTGAGGTAAAGAAATATAAAGATGTTGAAAAAAAACAAAATAAAATTGTTGTAATTTCTCAGGATACACTTACATCTAAAATCTTAGACGAAATTTTTATTCTCTTAGAAGCAAATCCTGACCATCTCTTTTATTACAAACCGCATCCCAATGAGTACACGTACATTAATAGCATGAGTAAATATTCTGAACTAATAAATAAAAAGAATTTTTTTACCGTTAACATTACAGATAATTTGTACAGCCATTTTTCTGATGCAGAATCTGTTGTAGGTGTTTATAGCTCTTCATTGATTGAAGCTCTGGCTTTTAAATGTAAGTTGTATATTCTTGATTTACCGGGTTCTGAGATGATGAGTGCTCTCATATCTGAGGGTAAAGCAAAATTATTAACTGATGCAAAACTTTGAGATATGAATAAAATTATTGAAATAAAATATAGAGAAGCAGGATTTGAAGACTAAAGAAAATAAAATATTAAACTATTTTCTAGTTTATTTACTTTTGGGGATTCCAAATATTCCTATTATGTTAGGAAACGAATTTTTGGTTGCAGGTTTTGTTATATCGTTAATTTTTTTCTTTGTTAAATTTAAAAAAATTGACAAGGTAATTGTTATCTACACTTTGGTTTTTATTTTTTTATTTGGGCTACATGTTCTGGCGTTTAACCAATTTATGCTTTCAATTTTCACAGCATATCTTTTACGTATATTCTTTGCTTACTTCGTAATTAAAACTGTGGGGAAAAATATTGATGTCATCATTGTAAACCAAATATATTTTTTTTCAATTATCAGTTTAATAGTCACCGGTGCAATTTTTGCAAACCCTACTGTGGCAGAGTATATTTTTTCTAACATCACACCTTTTTTTGATAAGATCACTCTATTCCAACCCAACAGGCAGCATTTTATAATTTATACTATGGAGCTTGGATGGAAAGTTGAAATTCCTCGGAATTCGGGTCCTTTTTGGGAACCGGGTGGTTTTGGTGTGTTCTTATTTATTGCTCTGATATTTAATCTCGTCAGAAATAAAATATTCTTTAATAAGAAGAATATAATTTTTTTAGTAGCCTTGGCTACTACGCAGTCTACAACAGCGTACTTAGCTTTATTTGTATTTGTTGCGCTTTATATTTTGATAAAGTATAAAAATATATATTCATATCTGTTGATACCTGTGCTTATAGTAATTTTTTTAAATATTTATAGCAGAGTAGCATTTCTGGAGGAAAAGGTTGATAAAATGTATAATGAATCAAAAAATGCCAAGACAGAAAAAATTTATTCAAGATTGGTTAGTGGGCAAATTAACTTAGATAATTTTTTATCCTCTCCAATATTCGGCATTGGGAGATTTATTGAAGTGGCGGATGAGGAAAATACAGGCAATAACGGAACAACTTTAGTACTCGCTGAATTTGGAATAATAGGATTTTTATTTTATTTCATAACTATGTACTACTCATTTAGGGTATATTGCATCAGAAATAATTTTAATACTCTTTTCCCCGTTGTCATCATCGCATCCCTTTTTATTCTGGGGTATTCACAAGGTCTCTTTCAAAAACCTTTTTTTATGGGTCTGTGTTTTATGTTTCTTGTAAACTTTGAATCAGATAAAAAGATTTTGAACAGGAAAAATTTTCAAGACTTTATAAATTCAAAAAGAAAAGAAGTCTTACCACTAAATACAGCAGTTAACCCTGTTCAAAGAATAGAAAATAACATTTAAGTTAACTCTTAAAAAACTTTCAAAAAATTAATTTATAAGATGGAAATAAGTCAGATTCTAGCCGATGTAAATATAATATTTAAAGACATTATGGATAATGATGATTTCGAAGTCAATGAATCAAGCACTGCAGGGGATGAGTGGGACTCTCTTACAAATATTGAATTAGTTGCAGCAATAGAGAAGCATTTTAATATCAGAGTTACCTCTGCTGAAATTGCTTCATGGGCCAATGTTGGTGATATGCTTCAGTCGATAAAATCAAAGACTGATAAATGATAGAAAAAGGAACAGAGTATAAAATCCCATTTCAGGTAACTGAAGAAATTTATGATGGGTTTATAAAAATTTTCAGAGATAAAAACCCTCTCCATACAGATGATAATTTTGCAAAGGAAAAAGGTTTTACTTCTAAGGTAATGCAGGGAAATATTTTGAATGGATTTCTCTCATATTTTATTGGCGAGTGTTTACCTTTAAAGAATGTGATTATATTCTCGCAGGAAATAAAATATTCTTTGCCGGTATATCTTAATGATAATCTTGAGCTGATAGCAGTTGTTGAAGATTGGTTCCAATCCGTAAAGATGGTTGTATTCAAATTTCATTTTCTGAATCAGCACAATAAAAAAATAGCAAAAGGTAAAATTTCAATCGGGATTATATGAACATTCTTATAACAGGAGGAGCTTCGGGACTTGGAGAGGCAATAACAAAAAAAATAGCTGAGTCAGAATCCAATAAAATATATTTTACATATAAAAGCTCAATTGATAAAGCAAAGTTCATAGAAGAGTCTTTTTCAAATTGCACAGGATTAAAATGTGATTTTACATTGCCTGAAGAAGTCGAGGGACTTGCAGGTAAAATAGATGAAATGGATATTGATGTATTAATTAATAATGCAATATCCGCTCCTATAACAATTAAACATTTTCAGCGCACTGATATTTCTGTATTCAGAGACGGTTTTCTATTAAACGTTCTTCCATTGATTCAGATTTCTCAAAAAGCAATTTCACATTTTAGAAAAAGAAAATTTGGAAAAATAATAAACATACTTTCATCTTATCTAGTTAACGTTCCTCCTCCGGGTCTCTCAGAGTATATTGCCGCAAAGTCTTACGTGGCTTCTCTTAGTAAATCGTGGGCATCGGAAAATAGTAAATTTAACGTCACATCAAACTCTGTATCACCTTCTTTTATGCTTACAAATTTAAACTCAGGAACGCATGAAAGAATAGTGGAAGATATGAAAAATAATCATCCATTGAAAACTCTTCTTACAATTGAAGAGACGGCTGATGCAGTAAATTTTCTTGTGAATTCATCTCAGCAAATAAACGGAATTAATCTGATAATTAATGCAGGGACAGATATTAAATAATGCTTCGTATCTTTAAAAAATATCCTCTTTCCATTTTAATATTGAAAATTTCCTATACACTTACTGAAGTTCTCAGTAAATTTTACTCCACATTTAAATTTAAATTTAAATTAATGTTAATCGGAGCTGTTTATGGAAATGGAATGCAAGTTGATGGAAAGATTCTTGTTCGGGCATTAAAAAAAGGAAAATTAATTATAGGGAAAAACTTTACTCTGCACTCAAGACCGGGTTCTGCGCTTGGAGGAATTACAAATTATCCTTGCTTTATGATGATTAAAGACGGAAGCATTGAAATAGGAGATAACTGCGGATTCACAGGAACCGTTTTATCTGCCAGAACAAAAATAAAAATTGGAAATAATGTTTTGATTGGCGCTAACACAAGAATTTTTGACCATGATTATCATTCAATGAATTATAGAGATAGAAGAGATATTCAGAAAGACTTAGAAGGAACTAAATCAATTCCGGTTACAATAGGTGATGATGTTTTCATAGGAAACCAATGCCAGATTTTAAAAGGGGTTAAAATTGGTTCCCGATGCATTATCTCGGCAAATTCAGTTGTATCGTTAAGAAATATTCCAGACGATTCCGTAGTTGCAGGTAACCCTGCAAAGATATATGGCCAGATGAGAGAGTAATATTTCCTCAGCACTTGTAAATCATTTCAGTAATAAATTAAGAAAAAGATCGGAATAGTTTTTTGAGTAAAAAATTAAATATACTTTGCCTTGGGGGTTTTAATTATCCATTGGGCATGGCAGGAACTCAGCGGGTGCAATTTTTTATTGACAGGTTTATTGAAAAGGGATCCAATATAGAAGTGATGACTATTGGTAACTTAGATGATGCTAAGTCAGGTAATAAATCTAACGGAATTAAAGATGGGATTAAATATTACAATTTTGGAGCATCGCTTCCAAAATCATATATTAGTTATTTAGCATATCCATTTCTTATACTAATGGCTTTTGTAAGAATTTTTCTTTTTAAAAATAAAGATTCGAAAAATATTTTATATGTTTATAACAGTGTATCAATTGATGTTTTCAGTATATTACTTTTTGCTCGGCTTATCGGCTTCAAAGTTTTAGTAGATATTGTAGAAGATTATAGAATTATAAAGGAAAACCAAAGTGCGTTATTAAACTTTAAACAAAACAGTATAAATTTTTTCGAAGAAAGAATTCATTTTTTTTGTGACCACGTGATAGTGATTTCAAATTATCTTGAAGAGCTGTTTACAAAAAAAATAAGGACTAAAGTGCCCGTTGATTTAATTCCTATCTCTATAAATTTTAAAGTTAAGACTAACGCTAAAGAGAATTTTAATTCTCCGGTTCGCATTACTTATGCGGGCTCATTTGGCAATAAAGATGGTTTGCAATATTTAATTTCAGCCTTTCAGGATTTCTCAAAATTAAATCCAAATTCCGAGTTAATTCTCGCAGGCGCAGGAAATAATCCTGAAAAAATAATTAAGGATACCGGAAACGAGAAAATAAAATATGCGGGATGTTTTTTCGGAGAGGAGTATCAAACATTTTTATCTGATGCTGATGTTTTATGCATGACAAGATTAAATACTCAATATGCGAATGCAGGATTTCCTTTTAAAGTAGGAGAGTATCTTGCAACAGGCAATCCTGTAATCGTGACAAATGTAAGTGATGTATCGTTTTATCTGGAAGATAATGTAGATGCAAAAATTGTTGAGCCGGAAAATTCAGATGCCTTATTAAAAGCTTTGATATCAATTACAGGCAACTTCCAAAAAGCGAAAGTGATGGGACAAAACGGACGAGAAAAATTTTTAAAATATTTTAATTATACAGGTAACGGTGATAAATTGCTTAACATAATGCAGAATCTATAATGTGCGGAATTGCCGGATATATTAATTTTGACACATCAAAACCCGCGTCCCAGGAAGTCTTAAAAAAAATGACTGATATTATTGCACATCGCGGTCCTGATGGAGAAGGATTTCATGTAAAGGAAAATCTTGGGCTTGGTCATAGACGATTGTCTATAATAGATTTAGTCACAGGTGACCAGCCAATGTACAGTGAAGATAAATCAATTGTTTTAATTTTTAACGGAGAGATTTATAATTATATAGAGCTTCGTGATGAATTAAAATTACTTGGACATTCGTTTAAAACAACTTCAGATTCAGAAGTTATTTTAAAAGCATATCTGCAATGGGGCGTTAAATGTCAGGAAAAATTTAACGGATGCTGGAGCTTTGCAATATGGGACGATAAAGAAAAATATTTATTTGTTTCAAGGGACAGACTTGGAGAAAAACCACTACATTACTCTGTATGGAATAATTCCTTCGTATTCGGTTCAGAAATAAAAAGTCTGTTTGCCTATGGAGTTCCCGCGGAAAATGATTTTTCGTTAGTTGAGCTTTATTTCTTTTTGAAGTTTATCCCTGCGCCATATACTTTTTTCAAAGGAATAAAAAAATTAATGCCGGGACACTATCTGATAGTGAAAGACGGCTCAGTGAAAGAGCTAAAGTACTGGGACTTACCGGAGATAGATGAAAGTAACATGAACGATGATAAAAATAAAATTTATGAAACTTTTGAATTTTTATTGAAGGATTCAATTAATATACGAATGAGAAGTGATGTGCCATTTGGAGCATTGCTCAGCGGAGGACTTGACTCAGCAAGTATTGTTGCGCTAATGTCTGAGATTACAAAATTTCCTATAGAGACTTTTACGATAGGATATTCTCATTCTGATTTTGATGAAACTGATTTAGCAAAGGATGTAGCTGATAAATTTAAAACAAATCACCACGTTTATAATGTTGAACCTGAAACTTTTGATGACTCTTTAAAAAAAGTTTTATTTCACTATGATGAACCTTTCGGAGATTCGTCGGCAATCCCCACAGGGATAGTTTCAAAGTTTGCAAGAAATTATGTTAAGATGGTTTTAACAGGTGACGGAGGGGATGAAGTTTTATCCGGCTATCCTTCTTATCAGGGAGTGAAGCTCTCATCTTACTATAATAAAATGCCGAAGTTTTTAAGGCAGGCTTTCCCAAACGCGCTCAATGCCATATCAAAATCTTCACGCGGAACTTTCAGATACAAAATGAACAGGTATGAGAGACTAATGCGAAGCGCAAACTCGGATTTTATTACAAGCATGGTGGAGCGAATGCCGACAAATGATGTGCATTCGGTCAAAGCGCTTTTTCCCGATAGAAAAAATATATACAGCATAGAAGACTATACAAAATCTGTAATGGCAGGATGTACTTATAAAGATGATTTTTATAAGTTGAATTATTTAAGCTTCAAACTTTTTCTTCCCGATGATTATTTGGTTAAGGTAGACAGAATGTCTATGGCGCATTCGTTGGAGGCAAGAGTTCCATTTATAGACTATAGACTCGTTGAGTATTCTTTAAATATTGATAAAAATATTAAAATGAAGGGCTTTGAGAGAAAAAGTATTTTAAGAAATACACTCGGTAAGAAAAAATTGCCGCCTTCTCTACTAAGCGCATCTAAAAAAGGATTTAGAATTCCTTTGGTTGAGTGGTTCAAAGAGCCTGATATGAAGGAGAGACTGAGTAAGCTTTCACAATCTGATTTTGGTCTCGATAAAAAAATAATCAAAAGCTTTGTTGATGATAATACATCCGGCTCGAAAGATAACAGTAATATGATTTGGATGCTGCTTCTCTTGCAGGAGACGGTTGATAAAAAAAATGATTGATAGGGCTTCTAAAAGAATATTAATTCTTGTACCGGGTGAAAATGCGCGGGGCGGAATAACAAATTATTATTATTCTATAAAAAAAGAATTTACTTATAACGTAGAATATTTTCTTCGCGGCTCACGAACATTTCCATTCAGAGAATCTTGGATAAAAGATATTCTACAGCCTTTAAAAGACCTTTGGAGATTTTATAAAAAAATAAGAAAAAAAGACTACTCGCTTTTACAAACCACTACAGCTTTCGACAGTGTTTCACTTGTAAGAGATTTTTTGTTTATAGTTCTTGCCCGGCATTATAAAATGAAAGTTGTCGTATTTTTCAGAGGGTGGGACTTAGGATTTGCTGAGCGGCTTGAAAAAAAATATTTAAAATTATTCAAACGTATTTTTTTTAAAGCCGATGCAATCATCGAGCTTTCCTCTGAATTTCAGAATAGGCTATATTCATGGGGGTACAAGAAAAAAGTATACCTCGAAACAACCCTGGTGGATAAAGATTTAGTAAACGGATTAAGTGATGATGATGTCTCAGCAAAGTATGGTAATATTGAAAATCTTGAGCTGCTTTTTCTCTCGAGAATAGAAACTGCAAAGGGTATTTACGAAACTATAGAGGCTTTTGAAATACTTAAAGAAAAATATCCAAATGCAAAGCTTTCAATCGCTGGTGATGGAAGAGAAACCAGAAATGTTATAAAATTTATTGAAGAGAGAAACATAAAGAATATTGATTTTGTTGGACATGTAAGCGGAAAAGAAAAACAGGAGTGCTTCAAAAAAAGCCACCTTTTTATTTTTCCTTCTTATAGCGAAGGCATGCCCAATACCGTTCTTGAAGCGATGGCTTTTGGACTGCCAGTAATTACAAGGAAGGTCGGAGGCTTGGTAGATTTTTTTGAAAATGATAAACACGGATATTTCACTCACAGCAAAGACCCGGAAGTTTTTTTTGGATTTATGGATTCGCTTCTTGCAAATCCTGAGCTAATGAAAAAAATTGCAATTGAAAACCACAGATTTGCAAAAGAAAGATTTCTTTCTTCAAATGTAGCAAAAAGAATTGAAAAAATATTTGACGAAGTATTAGATGCAAAATAAAATTTCACAATATAGAATTAATTTGAAAGGAATGATAAAGTAATGTGCGGTATTACCGGACTTATTAATTGCGGCGATGAAATTCTTCTAGAGAAGATGACATCTATTATTGAGCATCGTGGTCCTGATGATTCAGGAATGAAATGGTTTCCGAATTCAAATTCAGGATTTGGGCATCGTCGTCTATCAATAATTGATTTAAGTCCTTTAGGACATCAGCCAATGTCGAATGATGGTGGTAATCTATGGATTACATTCAACGGTGAAATTTATAATTATAAGGAAGTAAGGTCACAGTTAACTGCGAGAGGTTATAAGTTCAAATCTCATTCTGATACAGAGGTAATTATTAAAGCTTATGAAGAGTGGGGAGTTGATTGTCTTGAAAAATTTAACGGTATGTTTGCCTTTGCAATCTATGATATTATAAACAGAAAATTATTTGCGGCAAGAGACAGAGCGGGTGTGAAGCCGTTTTATTATGCACAGATGGGAGATTCATTTATCTTCGGCTCCGAAATAAAATCTTTACTTACAACCGGATTGCTATCGCCCGAAATTGATTACGAAGCAGTTTATACTCCGATACATTTTCAAATTGCACCCAAAACAGGATTTAAAAATATTTCAAAACTCCTTCCCGGGCATTATTGTACTTTTGAAGATGGAAAGTTTGAACAAAAACCTTATTGGATAATTATTCCAAACGAGAATTATTCCGGCACAGAAAAAGAAGCTACGGATAAGTTAGAAGAGTTATTAATCAGTTCGACTGATTATCAAATGGTAGCAGATGTTCCGGTTGGATTACTTTTAAGCGGAGGACTCGACTCTTCTATCATTGCCGCACTAATGGTAAAGAATACTGATAAAAAAATAAAATCCTTTACAATAAAATTTCATCAGGAGGATTTAAAACTACAGGGAAATGTTGATGACAGTTATTATGCAAAGAAAGTAGCAGAAACATTTGGGTTTGAACATATTGAAATTTTAATTGAGCCGGATATAATTGATTTATTCCCAAAGATGGTCTGGCACCTTGATGAACCTATTGCAGACCCATCAGCAATAAATACATATTTAATTTCTAAGGCTGCGCGTGATAACGGAATTGTTGTTCTATTAAACGGCATGGGTGGAGATGAAATTTTTGGAGGGTACCGTTCGTATCTTGCATGCTTAACATTAGACCACTATCAAAAATATGTACCGAAGTTTGCCGATTCTTTATTCAGATATACTGTGTCAAAAATTCCGCAATCATCTGCTAAGACAAACTTTAAGTATGTAAGATGGGCAAAGGAGTTTTTTAACTACTCTCAAATGCCTCAGTTCGACAGATATATTTCTTCAGGCAATGTATCTTTGACTGATAAAAATTTTAACGAGTATTATTTAAAGTGCCCATACAATATTCAGGATTCATTTTTTTATAAGAGAGAGAAAGCTCTTTTCTTCGATAACAATATGTCTTATCTGACGAAGATGTGTATGAACGATACACGAGTTTATTTGCCCGACCATAATCTTGCTTACTCTGATAAAGCTGTAATGGCAGCAAGTGTGGAAGGAAGACCTCCATTAACTGACCATAGAATAATTGAGTTTATGTTTACGCTTCCTCCAAAATTAAGAATAAATAAAAACACACAAAAATATTTATTAAAAAAAGTTTCTGAGAAATATATTGCAAATGAAATTATAAACAGACCTAAGGCGCCGTTCAGCGCTCCTATGAGAGCGTGGTTAAAAGGACCTCTGGCAGAAATGGTTGGAGATATTCTGTCGGTTGACTCAGTGAAGAAGAGGGGAATTTATAATCACGAATATGTAACATCACTTATTCAAAATAATAAAAGCGGAATACAGGATAACTCTCAATTGATATGGAGATTGCTTACACAGGAAATGTGGTTCAGAACTTTTTTTGATAACGTACAACAAAATTTTAAAACAAAATAGATTTATTATAACTGAATGGAACAACTTACACAACAAATGAAGTCGGGGCACATGGAGGTAATGGACGTTCCTATTCCTGCGCTAGGCAGCGGACAGATTTTAGTGCGAAATCACTACTCATTTATCAGCGCGGGAACTGAAGGAAAAACTGTATCGGATGCAAGACTTAGTATGATAGGAAAAGCTAAGTCAAGAAAAAAAGAAGTAGCGCAGGTTATTGATATGATTAAGACCAGCGGATTCTCCGAAACATATAAAGTTGTTATGAACAAACTTGAAGCTCCTGCTCCACTGGGTTATAGCTGTGCGGGTGAAGTTATTGCAGTAGCAGATGATGTTTACGATTTTAAAGTCGGCGACCATGTTGCATGCGGAGGTGAAGGCGCATATCATGCTGATATTGTTTCAGTATTTAAAAATCTTTGTGTTAAAGTTCCTAAGAGTGTAGATTTAAAATACGCAGCAATTACAACAATAGCTTCTATTGCCATACAAGGCATCAGACAAGCCGAGTTAACATTCGGAGAGACTGCAGTTGTTATAGGCTTAGGCTTAATAGGTCAACTGACAATGCAGATACTTGAAACATCGGGTATAAAAGCAATTGGCGTAGACATTAGCCAGTCACAAGTTGACCTCGCAAATAAAATCGGAATTGGAAAATCATACTTAAGAAATCGTGATGACCTTGAAGGAGTTATAAGAGAATCAACAAAGGGATACGGAGCTGATGCAATTCTTATCACTGCAGGAACAAGCTCTCTCGACCCAGTTGAGTTTGCAGGTGAAGTTGCAAGAAGAAAAGCAAAAGTTGTTATCGTCGGTGCAGTACCCACAGGATTTGACAGGAAAAATTATTTTAAGAAAGAACTTGATCTGAGAATGTCGTGCTCTTATGGTCCTGGCAGATATGATAGAAATTACGAAGAGAAGGGAATTGACTATCCTTATGAATACGTCAGATGGACGGAGAACAGAAACATGGAGTCGTATATTGAACTTGTAGAGAGAAAAAAATTAATGCTTGACCCGCTTATTACACATGTGTTTGAATTTGAAGAGGCTAAGAAAGCATATGATATGATTTTAGATAAACGCGAACCGTTTGTCGGAATACTTTTAAAATACGAAGATGAAAATAAAATTACAGGCGATGTAAAACAGAGCAAGGGTGAATATAAAGGAACAAAAACAAAAATTGGTTTCGTCGGCGCAGGTTCTTTTGCGCAGAATTTTCTTCTTCCCAATGCAAAGCTTTATGCTGATATGGTAGGTGTTGCTACTTCGCATGGGAATACTGCAAAAGGTGTTGCGGATAAATTTGGTTTTCAATACTCGACAGGTGAAGCTGATAAAATTTTTTCCGATGAAAAAATAAATACAATTTTTGTAGCAACCAGGCATAATCTTCATGCAGGAAATGTAATGGATGCGTTAAAGAATAATAAAAATGTTTTTGTTGAGAAGCCGTTATGTATGAATCGTGAAGAGCTTGAGAAAATCTCAGAACTTTATAATCAAAAAGACAATCTGCATTTAATGGTGGGCTACAACAGAAGATTTTCTCCGGCAATTAAAAAAATTATGGCTGCGATGGATAATGAAGTTCCAAGGGCAATTAGTTACAGAATTAATGCAGGCAATATGCCGAAAGACCATTGGGTTCAGGATAAGGAAGTAGGCGGCGGAAGAATTATAGGCGAAGTTTGTCACTTCATTGATTTGGTAATGTATCTCTCCGGTTCAAAAATTAATTTTATCAATGCAGTCAGCATGGAGAACAATCCATACATGATGGATACGATTACGATTAATATGGGATTTGAAAACGGCTCAATTGGTTCCATCTGTTATTTCTCCAATGGCGCAAATTCATTACCAAAAGAAAACATTGAAGTTTTTTATGCAAACAAAGTTATGATTGCCGATGATTTTAAAGAACTGAAAACTTACGGAAAAGAAATTAAGAGTGATAAGCTTGGCAAGCAGGATAAAGGACATGCTCAGGAAATAAAAGAATTTATTGAAGCAGTTGAGAATGGCAAACCGACTCCGATTTCATTTGAAGAAATTTATGCATCGACAAAAGCAACATTAGACGTGATAGATTCGATAAAAAATAAACAGGCTATATGCAGTTAGAATAATTGTGCATTTTTATTTGAAGCGCTATTATAAAGAATTTAATACGAAATAAATCAGAAATGACCCAAGTTACTTTTCAATCTCTAAAGAAAAATTTAAAAAAAGATTCGTCAGGTCTTAAAAAAATAAAGGCAGCCGTGCTGGGTGATTCAGCTACGCAGATGTACGTACAGGCGATTAAAGGATACGGATACGAAACCGGAATTAACCTGGATATTTTTGAAGCCGATTATGACCAAATTGAACTGCTTGCTTTTGATCCCACATCAGAGCTGTATGAATTTAATCCGGAATATGTAATTATTTTTTACTGTGTAAATAATTTAATTAAGAAATTTGGCAAACTTCCTTTATCGGAGAAAGCAGGATTTGCAAAAAAGCAGATTGAGAAATATGAAAACCTATATAAAACTATTACCGAGAAATTAAAATGCAAAGTTATTTTTTTAAATTTTAATGAAATTAACAATGTTGATTTCGGAAATTTTGGAAACAAAACAGAATTCTCATTTATATATCAGGTCCGTAAAATAAATTTTGAATTGATGAATTTAGCTGTAAAACTAAAAAATCTTTTCGTCCTTGATTTAAATGTTTTGCAAGGACAATATGGGCATAGTTTTATAACAGATAATAAAATTTATATCAGCACTGATTTAGTATTCAGTATAGATTTTCTTCCTATCATTGCAAAAAATACAATCGATATAATTCAATCTATTAACGGAAAGTTTAATAAATGTCTAATCCTTGACCTCGATAATACTGTATGGAGCGGAATTATCGGCGACGATGGTTTGGAAAATATTCAAATTGGAGACCTTGGTATAGGAAGAGCATTTTCCGAACTTCAATTATGGGTAAAACAGCTTAAGCAAAGAGGAATTATTCTGGCAGTTTGCAGTAAGAACGATGAGAGTTTAGCAAAAGAACCGTTTGAAAAACATCCCGATATGCTTTTGAAATTAGAAGACATCGCAGTGTTTGTTGCCAACTGGGATAACAAAGCAGATAACATTAAATACATTCAGAAAATTTTAAACATTGGCTTTGACTCAATTGTTTTTCTCGACGATAATCCGTTTGAGAGAAATATGGTCAGAACGCATGTTGAAAACATTACAGTACCTGAATTGCCCGAAGACCCTGCTGAATATATTAATTATTTAAGGACTCTTAATCTTTTTGAAACTGCATCCTTTACCTATGAGGATGAACAAAGAACATTGCAGTATCAGGAGGAAGCAAAAAGAACAATCGTACAGCAGCAGTTTACAAATGAAACAGATTTTTTGAAAAGTTTAGATATGGTTTCTCTCGTTGAATCATTTAATGCATTTAACACTCCGAGAGTTGCTCAGCTTACTCAGCGTTCAAATCAGTTCAATCTTAGAACAGTTCGTTATACAGAAGATGAAGTTCGAAAAATTGCCGGTGACGAGAAGTATATTACATTTGGTTTTTCATTGAGTGATAAATATGGAGATTATGGTTTAATAAGTTTAATAATTTTAAAAGAGACTGACAAAAATACTTTGTTTGTTGATACATGGATTATGAGCTGCAGAGTACTGAAACGTGATATGGAAAATTTTGTACTTAATACAATTGTAAACACAGCTGTTGAGAAAGGATATTCCTCTATTGAAGGAGAGTATCTTCCGACTGCTAAAAATAATATGGTGAAAGACCATTACAAAAATTTAGGATTCACAGAGCAAGGCGATAAATGGCTGCTGCCGTTAAAAGATTACACACAAAAAAAATGTTTCATTCAAACTAAAATAATTAAATGATGGATAGTTCAGAAATATTCATTGTAAAAGTTTTGATATATAATATAGGTGAAGTTTGTCACTTCTTAGATTTTGCAATGTAACTTTTAGATTGAAAAATTATCCAAAAAAGGAAAACCGAAATTAAAAAATAATAAGTAATAGGACAAATATTTAAATAATGCTTTTCAATTCTTTTCAGTTCGTAATATTCTTTATAGTAGTTACGTTTGCTTATTTTGCTCTACCGCATAAGTTCAGGTGGTTTATGCTTCTTGCTGCAAGCTGTTACTTCTATATGTTCTTTATCCCTGTTTATATATTAATTCTGGCATTTACAATTATCATAGATTATTTTGCAGGGATTTATTTGGAAAAAACTTCATTACCTAAGAAAAAATTTTATTTAATCCTCAGCCTTATTGCAAATATTGGAGTACTTGCAATTTTTAAATATTTTAATTTTTTAAACGATAACCTCACAAGCGTATTATCCGGATTTGGTGTCCATAACAATATTCCTTACCTATCGATACTTTTACCAATAGGGCTTTCCTTCCATACTTTTCAGGCAATGAGTTATACTATAGAAGTATACCGTGGAAACCAGAAAGCAGAAAGAAATTTTGGTATCTACGCATTGTACGTTATGTTTTATCCTCAGCTCGTAGCAGGTCCGATTGAGCGGCCGCAAAATTTATTATTTCAGTTTTATCAAAAACATGAATTTGAAATTGAACGAGTAGCTGAAGGATTAAAATTAATGCTATGGGGGTTTTTCAAAAAACTGGTAATTGCTGATAGACTTTCAATATATGTTAATGCAGTTTATGGGAATGTTGAGCATCATTCAGGGATAAGTCTTTTTGTAGCAACAATTTTTTTTGCTTTTCAAATATACTGTGATTTTTCCGGCTACTCCGATATTGCGATTGGTTCTGCCCGAGTGATGGGTTTTAAACTAATGACAAATTTCAATCGCCCTTACTTCGCAAAATCAATTCACGAATTTTGGAGCAGATGGCATATCTCACTCTCCACTTGGTTTCGAGATTACTTTTATATTTCATTAGGAGGAAATAGAGTTTCAATTCCCCGATGGTATTTTAATCTCTTTATTATTTTTTTAGTGAGCGGTTTATGGCATGGGGCTAATTGGACGTTTATCATATGGGGAGGGCTTAATGGTTTTTATCTTGTTTTCTCTTTGTTAACTAAAAATTTAAGAAAAAAAGTTTCAGAAGTTACAGGTTATAATAAGTTGCCTAAAGTGAAATCTTTTATAAGTATTCTTGTAACTTTTATGTTAGCTTGTTTATCATGGATTTTTTTCAGAGCAAATACCGTTAGCGATGGGATTTATATTCTAAAGCATATTTTTGCAGAAGGGAATTTTTTTATGCCAAATCCTTCCATTATGATATTCTCTGTGCTTTCAATTTTATTCTTAATTATAATTGAGTTTAAGTTGGAATTTTTCAGAGGAAAATTTTCACTGCTCCATAATTCAAAATCAGTCGTAAGATATGCTTCGTATTTGATTCTTATAATTTTGATAGTTCTCATGGGTGTTTTTGACGGAGGTCAATTTATTTATTTTCAGTTTTGATGAGCAATAAGTATATAAAATTTTTTACAAGATTAATAATTCTTGTAGTTTGTTTTTTCATTGTTGATTTTATTATAGGCCAAGCATTAAATCACTATTACTTTAAGCAATCTTCGGGTTATCAATACCGGCTTACATACGTGATTGACAACTCAAACGAGGAAATTCTTGCTTTCGGTTCTTCCCGGGCTAACCACCATTATGTACCGAATATTTTTCGGGATTCGCTGCAATTATCTTTCTATAATGCAGGTATTGACGGACAATTTATTCTATTTGAGAGTGCAATATTAAATTGTGTTTTAAAAAGGTACACGCCTAAATATATTATTTTAGATTTTAATGATGATGAGTTTATTTATTCAGAAAGCAGTTACGAAAGACTTTCAGATTTGCTCCCTTATTATTCAACTCATTAAAATGAAATAGGGAAGATAGTTAGTCTAAGAGGAAAATATGAAAAAATAAAACTTCTCTCAAGAATGTATCCTTATAATTCCATTATGCTTACAGTAGCAATGGGTAATCTTGAAATGAACAAGAAAAGAAAAGAAGATTTTCAGGGCTATGTTCCACTTGTTGGTAATATTGATTATGAAATTACTACTTCAAAGATTAAAAATACAAAAATAGATAGCAATAAAGTTAATGCCTTCAAGGATATTATTAATAAATGTAAAAGCCTTGACATAAATTTATTTGTCGTTATGTCTCCCTATTATGAAAGCCTTGAAGTTGATTCCAAAAAACTGTGCTCTGATATTTGCAAAGAAATGAATGTTCCTTTTTGGGATTATTCAACTGATGCAGCATATCTTAGGAAAAAAGAGTTTTTCAAAGATGTTAAGCATTTAAATAATAGTGGAGCCGAAATGTTTTCGCAGGAGCTTGCGAAGCGCATAAAAATATTAGTAAAAAATGAACCACCCGGAAACAAATAATGGGTGAAAAAATGAAAATTCCGGATTCAATTAATAAAGTCCGCTTTTTTATAGAGAAAGAAAATTTTAAAGGTTACGACCCGTATGACACTTTAAATACGTTTCTTCCGTGGGATACAATGGGGAAGTTGATTCCTGCGATTGCGATTCAAATTCAAAAAAAGAATCCCGTAAACATACGTCCGCTTCTTGGGATTAAAAAAGGTATTAATCCTAAAAGCCACGGACTTCTTTTGTACGCTTACTCACTGCAGTACGAAATGACTAAGGATGAAAAAGCCAGAGAGACGATGGAGAAATTATTTAACTGGCTGATAGAAAATTATTCAAAAGGATTTTCAGGTTACTGCTGGGGATATAATTTCGGATGGGCAAATCCGGGAAAACATGTTAAACCCTATGAGCCTAACATCGTAGCAACTTCATTCGTCGCCAAAGGAATTTTTCAGTATTACCTTACTACAAAAAATGAAAAAGCTAAGGAAGTTCTTATAAGTATATGCAATTTTTTATTGAAGGACTTACCTTCGATAGAAACGGAAAGAGGATTTTGTATCAGTTACACTTCTATAATAAAAGATGCCTGTTACAACGCAACTTTATTAGGCGGGGAAGTGCTTGCAAAAACTTTTTCGCTGAACGGCAATGAAGAGTTAAAAGAAAAAGCAAAACGAATTGTTGATTTTGTTGTAAGCTATCAGCTTCCTAACGGACTTTGGAATTATGAGTTAGATTTAAAAACAGGAAAAGAATTACCGCAAACAGATTTCCATCAGGGGTATAATTTAGAATGTATTTCGGAAATTTGTAAGTATGCAGAAATAGAAAATGCTGTTTATAAAAATTCTATTACAAAAGGGCTTGAGTATTATAAGAGGGAGCAGTTTTTTGAAAACGGGCAATCGCTTTGGAGAGTTCCAAAAGTTTATCCGGTTGAAATTCATAATCAATCTCAGGGAATAATAACATTTTCTCTTCTGAAAAATTACGATAAAGAGTATTTAGCATTCGCAAATAAAATTGCAGAGTGGACAATTGAAAATATGCAGAGCCAAGATAACGGAAGTTTTTACTACAGGAAATTAAAGAGTTACGATATAAAAATTCCATATATGAGATGGTCTCAGGCATGGATGTTACTTGCATTGACAAGGCTGCAATACGAAAATAAAAATATTTATACTTAATAAACTATGTGTGGAATATTCGGATTAATTGTAAAAGAAAATTCTGATTACGATTATAAATTCATAAAAAAATTAACAGAAGAGCTTGCGCTTTTTTCGGAGTCACGCGGGAAAGAATCTGCAGGCTTCTCCATATATAATCCTGCTGCCGGAAAAATTTCAGTGATAAAAGGCGCAGAAACTGTTTCAAAGTTGATTGATACCGGAAAGTTTGATAAATTTTATTACGAGGCGAACAATCTTAACGAGAAAAATTTAAATTCAATTATTGAAACCCCTTTTGCTTTAACAGGACATTCCCGCCTTGTTACAAACGGAACACAACTTCTTGATTTCAACAATCAACCGGTTATAAAGGACGGTATAGTAGGTATTCATAATGGAATTATTACCAATGCAGAAGATTTATGGGAGATGTTCACTGATTTGAATCGTGAGTTTGAAGTTGATACTGAAATCCTTTTATCATTAATAAGAAATTTTGTTGATAACGGTGTCTCGCTGGCAGATGCATTTGTAAAAGTTTTTGAGCTTATTCAGGGCGCAGCCTCAATTGCGTTTATGTTTAATGATAAAAGCTGTTTATCATTGGTTACTAACTGCGGCTCACTTTATATAATAAATAATACACGAAACGATATAGTAATATTTGCTTCGGAAGAATATTTCCTTAAAGAGTTAATGAATATAAATCATATTCGGAATACTATAGGAGAGCATACAATAAAACAAGTGCATGCTTTCACAGGCTATCTATATAATGTAAAAACGCTTGAGTATGAGTTTATAAAAACTAAGGAACCGTTCGATCCAAAGAATATTAATTTTGAAACAGATAAAAAATTAACGATAGATTATAAGCCGGAAGGAACAGCTGCTTTCATCGCTCCTAATATCTCTGTATCACAGGAAGCACATTTGAAAAGTTTACTTCTCTATGATTATGAAAACGCAAATAAGTTAAAACGCTGCACTAAGTGCCTGCTGCCGGAAACATTTCCATTCATAAAATATGATGAGAAAGGTGTTTGTAATATTTGCAATAATTATAAGCCGATGGGAAATCCGAAATCGTTGGAAAAACTCATGGAACTTGTTGAGCCATACAGAAGTAAAACCGGAGCTACTGATTGTATTGTCCCGTTCAGCGGAGGGCGCGACAGCTCGTACTCATTACACGTTATAAAAAAAGAATTAAAACTAAATCCAATCACGATTACTTATGACTGGGGAATGGTAACGGATTTAGCAAGAAGAAATATTGCGAGGGTAACGGGTAAGCTCGGTGTTGAAAATATTTTAGTCTCAGCAGATATTAAAATGAAGAGAGAGAATATAGGAAAGAATGTTACTGCATGGCTGAAGAAACCTGCACTTGGAATGATACCGTTGTTTATGGTTGGTGATAAATATTTTATTTATCATACAATGGAGCTTAGAAATAAAACAGGTGTGAAATTAAATTTATGGGGATCGAATAAATTAGAGAATACAGATTTTAAAGTCGGCTTCTGCGGAGTAGGTTTGGATTTTGATAAAAAAAGAATAGACTCGCTTAAGCTGATGAACATGATGAAGCTGATAGGATTTTACGGAGGAAATTTTCTTTCAAATCCGGCTTATCTGAATTCCTCACTTAAAGATACATTCGGCGCATTTCTTTCACGTTATGTAAAAGAAAGAAAAGATTATTATCATTTCTTTGACTATGTCCAATGGGATGAGCATGAGATTGAAAGCACAATTATAAACGAATATGAGTGGGAAACCGCTCCCGATACAAAATCTACTTGGAGAATAGGCGATGGCACGGCGGGATTTTATAATTATATCTATTATTCTGTGGCAGGATTTTCAGAAATAGATACTTTCAGAAGTAACCAAATAAGAGAAGGAATGATTACACGCGAGCAAGGACTGAAATATATACAGGAAGAGAATGCGCCGAGATATGAATCACTGAAGTTTTATTATGATACTATTAATGTCGATTTTGAGAGGGCAATAAAAATTATAAATAATATTCCGAAACTATACAGTAATAAAATTTAATGGCATTAGATTTTACTTTAACAGCATTTGAAAATATTTTAAAGGCTGCGCTTGATGCCGGATATAAATTCGATTCATTTGAAAATTATCTGAATGGAAAAAGTAAGGATGAAAAACTTATTTTACTCAGACATGATGTAGATAAAAAACCATACAATTCATTAGCAACTGCAAAGATAGAAAAGAGTTTAGAAATTGTCTCAACTTATTATTTTAGAATTGTAAGCTCAAGCAACGTTCCTGAGGTAATAAATCAGATAAGAGATTTGGGACATGAGATAGGTTATCACTACGAAGAAATGGATTTAGCTAATGGAAACTATGAAGAAGCTGTAAAAATATTTGAAAAGAATTTAGAATATTTCAGAACGTTTTATCCCGTTGTAACAATTTGCATGCATGGAAGTCCTATGTCCAAATATGATAACAAACAAATCTGGGATAAAATAAATTACAGGGATTACGGAATTATCGGAGAGCCATATTACGATATAGATTTTTCTGTGTTCGGTTACTTAACTGATACAGGCAGAAGCTGGAACGGAGAAAAAGTAAGTGTGCGTGATAAAGTGAAGACAGATCCATATAAGTTAAACTTGAAAACTTCATTTGAAGTAATAGAGGCATTCAAAAATAAAAAGCTGCCGAATAAAATAATGATTACTACTCATCCGCAAAGATGGAATAATAATGCCCTGCCGTATATAGAGGAACTTGTAATGCAAAAAGCAAAAAATCTCGTAAAGGGTTTTATCGTCAAAAATAACTCAAAGAAAAATTCCGGTAAATGAAAACCCTTATCAAAAAAAACAGAATACCGATAAAGCAGATTTTGCTCATTGGTTTTTTGCCTTCATTTCTGAAAAAAATTTATTATAAGAGTAAGGGCTATAAGTTTGGTGAGAATGTTTCGATTGGCTTGGGTTCAGTAATTGTTGCTAAGAATGTAGAGATAAAAAGTAATACGAGCATTGGAATGATGACTGTAGTAAGAGCTAAGTCAGTGAAGATAGACCGTTTCGTAAAGATAGGGCATTTTGTTTTTATTGATACTGAGCAGGTGGAGATAGGTGAAGATACAAGAATAAACGAACAGGTTGTGATTGCAGGAATAAAAAATCCCGACTCAATCATAAAAATTGGCAAGCGTGTAATTGTAATGGAGTACTCCTATCTTAATCCTACAAAGCCGTTAACAATTGGCGACGACACAGGCATTGGCGGACATTGCTTGTTATTTACGCATGGCTCATGGCTTCCGCAGATTGACGGATTTCCTGTTACGTTTGCTCCGATTACATTGGGGAATAAAGTATGGCTTCCATGGAGAGTTTTTATTATGCCCGGAGTTACTGTAGGTGATAACGTTGTTATAGGTGCTAACTCATTAGTCTCGAAAAACCTTCCTTCTAATTCACTGGCAGCAGGTTCACCCGCAAAAGTATTAGTGGAGAATTATCCTCCGCAGCTTACTGAAGAAAAAAGAACTGAAATCTTAAAAAATATTTTTACTGATTTTGTAAATTTTATTTCATACAATGGTTTTCAGGTATCAGGCTTCGATGAAAAAATGAGTAACTTTACGATGGCTATAAAAAATAATGAAGCAGCTTCAAGTTTGGTATATACTTCAGACAAAAATTTTACATCGGATAATTTATCCGGTGATAATGTGCTGCTGATGGATTCAACAGTTACTGATACAAAATCTGCCGCAGGTAAATTTAAAATGGTTATAAATTTGCGCAGCAAAGAACGTATAGGAACATCTGCTATAGGCGAAGAAATCACAACGTTTCTTTCGCGTTACGGAATACGATGCAATCGTCTAGATTAAATTTATTTAAATAAAATTATTTTTCCTCTCACAGCATAATGCGTTTTCTTTTCTTTTTCGTTCACCCGTCAAAATATCATCTTTATAGAATAACTATTAATGAACTTATTAAGAGAGGGCACGATGTTGAAATTGTTATTACATCAAAAGATGTACTTGAAGACTTAGTAAAGAAAGAAGGATGGAAGTACACAAATATTTTTCCTCAGGGAAGAAAAATAAAAGGCATTCCGACTTACATGGGCGCAGGAATAAATCTTGTGCGGAGCATTTGGAGATTATTTAAATTTACCAGCGGAAAGAAGTATAATCTTTTTGTTACAGATGACTTGCTTACAATTGTAGGGAGAATACGTGGAGTACCTTCAATCTTTTTTGCCGATGATGATATTACCGCAGTACCCGAATCTTTTATACTGCAAAAGACTGCCACCTATACTTTAGCCCCGGCCATTACAAATTTTGGAAAATATAATTATAAGAAAATCGGCTTTGAGGGATTTAAAGCATCGGCATATCTTCATCCAAATCATTTTATGATTGACAACAGGATTTTAGAAAAATATGGACTCAAAGATGAAACGTATTTTATTATAAGACTTGTATCACTAACTGCAACTCATGATGTAGGTATGACAGGAATTACAAATGATGATTGCAGAAGACTGATTTCTATTCTTGAGAAAAAAGGCAGAGTTATAATAAATTCTGAGCGTCCCGTACTTGAAGAGTTTGAGAAGTACAGATTAAAAATTGATCCGATAGATATTACACATATTTTAGCAGAGGCAAGTTTATTTATTGGGGACTCGCAGACTATGTCTTCTGAATCGGGAATGCTTGGCGTTCCATACATCCGCTTCAATGATTTCGTCGGTAAAATCGGATACCTGAATGATATGGAACTCAATTATAAATTGGGAGTTGGAATCCTGACTAAAGACAGGAAAAAACTATTTGAGAAGGTTGAAGAGTTTATGAACATTCCTGATTTAAAAACCGAATGGAAGAGAAGAAGAAATGCCATGCTTGATAAAACAATAGATTTGAGCGCGTTCCAAATATGGTTGTATGAAAAATATCCCAAAAGTATTGAAGATTTGAAGAAAAATCCGGAGCTTTTGAAAACCTTTGGAAAATGATCCACAGCTAGCGGAAAATCGTATAACATTTTTAACGTTAACTTAATATTTATTATCTATTTAAAAATATTAATAGATTAGATTTATAGAGTTTTCTGTAAACATTCTCATAAACCTTTATTTGTTTTTTACTTTATTTTAAAGTATATTATCGACGTCTTACTGATAGAACTAATTTTTAGTTTTATAAAAAATACCCCTAATCTGTTCCCGAATATTGAACGCAACAAAATCAAATATTGATTTCGCTACAATTGAAACTGCTAGTCCTGGTATTTTTAAATTCGTAAAGTCCGAAAATTATTATAAGCCGAGCAAAGAAGTCGTAAAGTATATTAAGAAGCATATTGATGGATTTGATTTATCGGGTTTTCTTACAGCTAAAGAAAGTTCTAATCTCGATTTTCTTTCTTCCGGCCAGCCGCACATTGTAAATCTCCAGAGAATAAATGATGTAAGACATTTAAATAAATTTTTCGAAAAAGTGAACGAGAAGCTCGAGCACGGCGGAAAATTTATCAGCTACGTTGAAACTTCGTTCGAACGTAAGAAAAGAATTCTAACGAAATTCCCCAAAATAATTTCTTATCCTTATTATACTCTTGACTACATTTTAAAAAGAGTATTCCCAAAATGGTCTGTTACAAAAAGAATTTACTTCGCCATTACAAAGGGAAGAAATCGCGTACTTTCCATCGCTGAAACATTAGGTAGACTTGTATCATGCGGATTCGAAATTTTAGAGTATCAGGAAATAAATAATAATCTTTTCTTTGTCACACGAAAAGTTAAAGAGCCTTCTTATGATATGAAGCCGAGCTATGGACCTCTTATCAGAATGAGAAGAGTAGGAATGAACGGAAAAATTATCCGTGTCTATAAATTCCGTACTATGCATCCTTATGCAGAGTACTTGCAGGAATATATTTATACAAAGTATAACTTGCAGCAGGGCGGAAAGTTCAGCAACGATTTTAGAATTACAACCGCAGGAAAACTTTTCAGAAAAATTTGGCTGGATGAGCTGCCAATGTTTTACAATCTTTTGAAAGGCGAACTTAAATTAGTAGGTGTTAGACCTTTAAGCCTTCATTATTTTAATTTGTACGATGATGAACTAAAAGAAAAAAGAGGCAGACATCGTCCGGGCTTAGTACCACCGTACTATGCGGATATGCCGAAGACACTTGACGAAATTATAGAGTCAGAAAAAAAATATTTAGACTCGTACGAAAAAGCCCCTATAAGAACTGATATTAAATATTTCTTTAAGGCTTTTCAAAATATATTATTCAAAAAAGCGCGCAGCGCTTAATATATATATACTATATTTTTAATCCACAATTCCAACCAAACCCTTTTCCCGAAATGAAATTTAGATTACAGTTTTTAATTGCAGTGGTTTTTATACTGCCTGTCTCTTTGTTTGCGCAAATTGAAATGGTAGCGCCGTCTCATTCGGTTTATGATTTTCTAAAACGTATGCAGATTTCAGAAATCATAGATTACAATTCCTCCCAGACACCAATCTCACGTGGAGAAATAGGAAAATTTCTTACAACAATAAATAGCAACAGGGATAAATTAACATCAGTAGATAAAAAAATATTGGATGATTACCTTGCAGAGTTTGAGTATGATATGGGAAAGCAAGTTGTTGCAAAGACGTCAAGTTTCATAGAAGGTTGGGAGGCAAAAAAAATGTTTTCAAACAGTAAACAAAAGTATCTATATAAATATCTGGATTCCAATGCATCCTTTTTTGTTGATGGATTATGGAGCTATTCCTACAGACGTTCAAACGGCGATACGTTAGGTAACAATACTCTTAGTATAGGAGATATAGGACTTCGTTTCCGGGGAACATTATTTAACTCAGTGGGATTTTATCTTCGGGCATCTAATGGAAGCAAAATTTCTGGTGATGATAAAGCAGTCGCATTTGGGAAAGCTACTGACCCAAGATTGGCAGCGAGCAGAAAATTTCCTACGGAAGGTTACTATGATTCTTTTGAAGGATACCTTCGTTATCAGACACAAAGCAACTGGCTTGCACTTACAATCGGACGAGAAGCAATGAACCAGGGATTTGGTTACATAGATAAATTGTATCTTTCAAATAATACTGTTCCGTTTGATTTCATAAATCTTAAGCTGCAGTATAAAGCGCTTCGCTAC
Organism: Ignavibacteria bacterium; assembly: GCA_038225955.1. Taxonomy (GTDB): domain Bacteria; phylum Bacteroidota; class Ignavibacteria; order Tepidaquicellales; family Tepidaquicellaceae; genus JAFDZO01. The sequence goes on from JBBRQV010000002.1 coordinate 36,756, forward strand.
TCATTCACTTACGGAGGACTTAAAGGTGATTCACTCGGACGTGATATACAAAATAAAAATATTGCGACACACAGACTTGATGTAAACTTTTCACCAAAATTCAGAGTAGGACTTTGGGAAGCTCTTATAACAGCATCCCAGTCATTCAGTTTTTCGAGTTTTAATCCCGTCAGTTTTTTAATATCTGTCGATTATAATGATGTTGTAAATTCTAATCCTAACAATAATATGTTTGGAATTGATATGGAGATTCAACCTATGAAAAATATTGCATTCCAGGGAACGCTGCTTGTTGATGAGCTTAGTCTTGGCGCAATAACAAAACCAAAAGAGTTTATTGCCGCCGATACAAAATTCGGATGGCAGCTCGGAACTATTTGGAATAATGCATTCACAGTTCCGAACCTTACTGCTGCATTGGAATATTCACATCTTGACCCGTTTGTTTATACACATCGCTCATTAAAAACAACTTATACAAACTGGGGAATGCCGCTTGGAGCAAAGCTTTCCCCTAATTCAGATGAAGTTGCATTGAAGTTATCTTATAATGTTACTCAGCGAGTAAAAATAGATTTGCAGTATCAGTTCCAGCGCTCGGGTGAAGGCATTGTGTATGATTCAACAGGCACTGTAGTTATCAACTATGGTGGAAATATAAATAATGGAGTAGGGGATAACTATCCTAACTCAACAACTTTCCTCGAGGGTAACAGGATTAATAGAAATATTGTAACAGCAGGATTAAAGATAGAGCCATTGAAACAATTGTTCATAGATTTCAAATATGTATATAACGATATTGATAATATCTTCCAGACTAAGAAGTACAACAATAATTATTTCTTCGCAACATTGAGATTGGATTATTAGAGTATTTAAGAATTAAGATTTATGATTTAAGATTTTTTGTATAACACTATTTCACTATTTAACTTTTCCACTATTTAAAAATTGAAAGTAACACTTGTAGCAGGGGCGCGTCCGAATTTTATGAAGATTGCCCCTATAATTCATGAGATAAAAAGAGTTCAAAAGCTTGGCAAGGATATACAGTTCCGCCTTGTTCATACGGGACAGCATTACGATGAAAAGCTTTCTCACAGTTTTTTTACTCAGCTAAATATTCCCGAGCCCGACGTTAATTTAGGAGTGGGATCCGGCTCACATGCAGAGCAGACGGCAAATATTATGGTGCGGTTTGAAAAAGAGCTGATTGAAAATCGCCCCGATATAGTTTTAGTTGTCGGCGATGTAAACTCAACAATGGCATGCAGTATCTCAGCGAAGAAATTAAATATAGATGTTGCTCATGTTGAGGGCGGCATCCGCTCGCGTGATATGGAAATGCCGGAAGAGATAAACAGACTTGTAACGGATTCCATCGCAGATTATTTTTTCACAACATCGGAGCTTGCCAATAAAAATTTACGCAAAGAAGGGCACAGCGATAAAAAATTATTTTTTGTCGGCAATACAATGATTGATACATTAAAGGCGAACATCAATAAGTTAAAAAAGCCTGCGCTGTTTGATGAGTATAAATTAAAACCGAAAAAATATTTAGTAGTAACATTGCACAGACCATCGAATGTAGATGACTTAGATAATCTGAAAAGCTTATTACAGACATTAGAAGAAACGTCCACAGAGACAGTGGAAGATTACAAAATAGTTTTCCCTGTTCATCCACGCACACAGAAAAATTTAAAGCAGATTAATTTATCCGATAAGTTTATTATCACTGACCCGCTTGGCTATCTTGAATTTATTTATCTCGTGAAAAATTCTTTTGCTGTGATAACGGATTCCGGTGGCATACAGGAAGAGACAACTGTAATGAAAATCCCGTGCGTTACTCTCAGAAAAAATACTGAGCGCCCTGAAACTGTTACTGAGGGGACAAACATACTTGCAGGAATCGATATCTATAAATTCAAGCCGTACTTCCAAAAGCTATTTTCAGGCAAGTGGAAAAAAGGCGGCACACCGAAATTCTGGGACGGAAAAACATCGCCCCGCATCGTGAAACACTTGCTTAGCATCTACAATGCCAAATAAAATTTTTTCACCCTACTAATACGCAGAAATAAATTTTTCTATCTACGAATAGGTAAGAAAGACTTTTTTGAAATATTATTTTAAGTATATTTGTATGAGTATTAATAAAGTTCGACCTGTCAGGTTTTTAATCCTGACAGGTCTTGTTGTTTACAGTTAAAAATAAAATCCGACTATTTTCCGACCTAAAAAATCAACATTTTTTCATCAATGACTGAATCCATATTTTTTATACCTCAATATAAACTTTACTGCGAACGCATTATTAACGAAGGAGTAAAATCCAAAGGAATAATAGTGATGCTTCACGGCGGGGGACATACGGGAGTGTGTTATAAAATTACTCCTGACGGGCGACCGGGATGGGCTTATAATTTTGCTGAGGCAGGCTATGAAGTTTACGTTGTTGATTGGCCCGGTATCGGAAGAAGCGGCTATGTAAATTATGAGGAGCTTAACGGCACTTTTGTAGTAGATGCAATTATTGCTTTGTTAAAGAAAATTACTTCTCATAAATCTAATAATTCAAAAGTAATTCTTTTTACTCATTCAATGTCAGGTCCCTACGGCTGGATGCTGCTGGAAAAAGCAGGTGAATATATTCAGCAGATTATTGCTGTCTCTCCCGGTATGCCGGGAAATATTCAATCCGTACCTCAAATATTATCGCAGACTGATAAATCAGTTGAAGCAATGCTCGGATCGATAAAATATAATTTAAGTTTTACAGAGGCATTCGTTTGCACAAAAGAATATGCGCGTATAAAATTTATCGGCGATAGTAAATTATTTCCGGATGAATACTTTGATGATTATTTCGCATCCATTATTCCGATGCCTCCGCGGCTGATACATGATAGATTGAATATCAATTCAACTCAGTTGAAAATAAGTGAGTCGTTTGTATCAAATGGCGAGACTAAAGTTACCATTATTGTCGGCACAAATGATACAGACCATCCGCGTGAGCTTGATATGAAAATTCATGACTACCTGCTCGGGCTTGGAGTGAATAGTGAATTCATTTGGCTTGGCGATTATGGTATTGAAGGCAACGGACACATGATGATGCTGGAAAGCAATAGTGAAGTGATAGCAAAGTTTATAATGGATAGGATTGGGAAAGAGTTTTGAAAATAACTTAACGAACACCCACCGTCTCGCATTCGGCGAGCCACCTCCCTCAAGGGAGGAATAATTCTCCCCTTCAGGGGGAGTGCCCAATTTATCGGGCTAGGGGTGTTAAAAAGAAAACCAACCATTTCCCGACCATTAAACAGTCAGATTATTAAGTAGCGAAAATAGAGTAAAATTAGAGAATCCGTCAAAAATTCATCATTTAAACAAAAATATTTTTTCTGAAATTAGTTTTTAAAAAATGTGACAATAATGCGACTTTTTTGTGCGTTGCGAAGCTGGAGCATCGCAACGAGGGTTCCAGAGAAGAAATAAAAATCTATAAAAACAATATATTGAATCTCAAATACGACATTAATGCGACAATGTAATATTATAACTAATAACGGACAACTAGTAACGAAAATTCCCCTTTTATTTTTCCTCAAAAGTTGCTATCTTTATAATTCTCATAAAATCACACATTATGTTCGCAATAGTAGATATTAAAGGCAGCCAATACAGAGTATCAGAAGGACAAAAGCTATATGTCCCAAGATTCAATGATGAAATCGGCGCAAAAGTTACCCTTGGTAACGTTCTTATGTTTTCTGCAGACGATAGCACATTTGATATCGGCGCGCCGAAGCTTAACAAGACAATCGAAGCAACTGTACTTGCTCACGTAAAAGATGACAAAGTAACAGTGTTCAAAAAGAAAAGAAGAAAAGGTTATAAAGTCTTAAGAGGACATAGACAACAGTACACACAGATTTCAATCGACAAGATTGCTTAATATTCAATAATTTTTTTTACAAGGAGAATAAGTAATGGCTCACAAAAAAGGACTCGGAAGTTCTAAGAACGGTAGAGACTCAAACGCCCAGAGATTAGGCGTAAAAAAGTTTGGCAGCGAATTAGTCGTTGCAGGTAATATATTAGTTCGTCAAAGAGGAACAAAATTCCTCCCGGGATTAAATGTAGGCTTAGGCAGAGATTATACAATATTCTCTCTAGTTGACGGTCACGTTAAATTCACAGACAAAAAAGGCAAGAAGACTGTGAATGTTATTAAATTAGCAGCTAAACCTGAAGCCGTAAACTAATATTCATTACTAACGATTTTCATTTTTACAAAGGTTATTCTGTCTTGCAGAGTAACCTTTTTTTATTTATACCATTCCATAAATTAACCTATATATAGTATGAAAATTTCTGTTATCGGTGCCGGAAACGTTGGCGCAACATGCGCAGATGTTATTGCCCACAGAGAACTATGCAATGAAGTAATCCTTCTTGATATAAAAGAAAACTTTGCCGAAGGCAAAGCGCTTGATATGTGGCAGACTGCCCCTGTAAATAATTACGATACAAGAATTACAGGCGTAACAAATGACTATGAAAGAACTGCAAATTCTGATGTAGTTGTAATTACATCGGGACTTCCGCGCAAACCCGGAATGAGCAGAGACGATTTGATTGCTACCAATGCTGCTATAGTAAAATCGGTTACACAGAACGTTGTGAAATATTCTCCGAATACATCTATCATCGTTGTTGCAAATCCTTTAGATGTAATGACATACTGCACATACTTAAATGCAAACTTACCATCAACAAAAGTTTTTGGTATGGCTGGAATTTTAGATACGGCAAGATACAAAGCTTTCTTAGCAACTGAGTTAAACGTAAACCCAAAAGATATACAAGGTATGCTTATGGGCGGACACGGTGATACAATGGTACCATTACCAAGATACACAACTGTAAGCGGTATTCCTGTAACAGAACTTATTGCTGAAGATAAACTGACTGCAATTCTTGAAAGAACAAAAGTCGGTGGCGGCGAGATAGTAAAATTACTCGGAACATCTGCATGGTATGCGCCGGGTGCAGCTGCAGCGCAAATGGCTGAATCGATTGTAAGAAATCAAAGAAGGCTTTTCCCTGTATGCGCATGGTTAACAGGCGAGTACGGATTGAAAGATATTTACTTAGGCGTTCCGACAATTTTAGGTACAAACGGTATTGAAAAAATTATCGAACTTAAACTGAACGATGCTGAAATGAAACTGCTTCACGATTCTGCGAAGTCAGTTAAAGAAGTAATGACTGTATTGGATAATATGAAGTAATTTTTTGATAGTATTTAGTAGTGGGTATTGAGTAGTAAGTATTGAGAAAAACTCATATCAACGCAAACTCAAAATAAGAATATAAAAAAAGGCGAGAGTAATCTCGCCTTTTTTGTTTTTATAAAGTTACTTCTTTATCTCTTGTCCGAAGGAAATCATGTGGCCGTTATTATCTTTTGCCATGAAGTCGCGCATATTGTAAGGCTGGTCGGTTGGAGGAGCAGGTATTTCAACTCCGTTACCTTTTAAAAATTCATACACTTCATCTACGTTTTCGACAAAAGTATAAACAAATGAAGGAGTGAATTCACCCTGAGCTTTAAAGAAGTGAAACTCAACTTTTCCATTGTATGCACCGCCGTAAAAATCCTGATGTACCCATGATTTATCAAATCCGAATTTCTCTTTGTAATATTCTATTGTTGCAGTTACATCTTTGCAGGGCACTCCGTGTGCAGCCCCTTTTAGATAGTCTTTCATTAAAGTTTAGTTAAAGTTAAAAGAAGTTATAGAATTATTAATTACTCATTATTAATTATTAATTGTTACGCAACGCTCATCAGATAAATTGCATCTTCGTAATTATTCACAAATGCTTTTCTTATTACCTCGTGTTCGGGTTTTCTTAACTGCGGGTCTTCTTCGATAATTTTAAATGCGATGTTCTTTGCTTTTACAACGATGTCTTTATCTTTGTTTAAATCCATAGAGGAGAAATTCAAAACTCCCGATTGACGAATGCCGAAAAATTCTCCCGGTCCGCGGATTTCCATATCTGCCTCGGCGATTTTAAATCCATCGTTTGTCTCTTCCATAATTTTTAATCGCTTGACGTAGTCTTCGTTCTCAAAATTATTTTCAGTCCTTGCTATGAGAATGCAATAAGATTGCTCCGCTCCTCTGCCAACACGCCCACGCAACTGATGAAGCTGCGAGAGTCCGAAGCGCTGCGCTTCTTCTATAATCATTACACTTGCATTCGGAATATCAATGCCGACTTCAATAACTGTTGTTGCTACTAATATATCGGTTTTTTTATTTTTAAACCTCTCCATTGCCTCCTCTTTTTCATACCATAACATTCTGCCATGAACCATATCGACATTGTATTGGGAGAAAACTCCTTCTCTCAATAACTTAAAATTCTCTTCTGCAGATTTTAAATCAAGCTTTTCAGATTCATCTATAATCGGATATATAATATAAATCTGGCGGCCTTCTTTTATTTGTTCTTTTACAAATTCAAATATTCGCAGTTTATCATCATCGTAACGGATTGAAGTCTTAATCGGAATTCTTCCCTTTGGCAGTTCATCAATTACAGAAACATCTAAATCCCCATAGTATGTGAGCGAAAGCGTTCTTGGTATCGGTGTTGCCGTCATAACGAGTGTATCGGGATTTTCTCCTTTTTGCTTCAGTCTTGCGCGCTGCATTACACCGAACTTATGCTGTTCATCAATTACTACAAATCCAAGATTTTTAAACTCAACTTTATCTTGAAATAAAGCGTGAGTACCTATGACAATGTTGGATTTTCCTAATCGTATATCCTGTAAAATCTCTTCGCGTAATTTTTTCTTCTGTCCGCCAATTAAAATCGAGACTTTAATTTTATTTCCATCTTCTCTTGTTTCATTTATCTTAGCAATAAAATCTGTGATGGTTTTATTATGCTGCTCGGCAAGGATTTCAGTCGGGCACATAAAAGCAGTCTGGTATCCGTTATCTACTGCAATCATAATTGCAATTAATGCCACGATTGTTTTTCCGCTGCCAACATCTCCCTGTAAAAGCCTGTTCATTACGCGCTCGGAATTCATATCAGTATAAATCTCATTAATAACTTTCTTCTGAGCTTTTGTTAATTCGAAACTCAAAACTTTTTTAACTTCCTCTATTATGGGATGAAAATCCTTTTCAAATTTTATGCCCTTAATTGTATTGTGCATATTGTTCTTCTTCAGAGCGAGAACTATTTCAAGGAAGAATATCTCTTCAAACGCTAATCTCTGCCGGGCAATTTCAACCTGTTCAATCATATGCGGGAAATTTATTCTAAGAATTGCATCTTTTTTTGAAATAAGATTATTCTCTATTAAAATATCAGATGTAAGAGTTTCATCAACTAAGCTTAAATTCTGGTGAAGTAATTCTCTGAAAGCATTGAAAACTATTTTAGAAAGAAGTAAAGGTTTTATAAAAGTCTTTTTCAAAATTCCGGAAAGTTCATACACAGGGAAATACTTAAACTTTAAAAAATCGTTAAAGTATTTATCGTAAGGGTCAAATTTTAAGTGGTCGCGATACTCAAGTTTATTATTACCAAAGAAAAACTTATCGCTAACTTTTCCTACAAAAACAAATCTATCATTTAATCTAAATTGTTTATTTCTGAACTCACTTGCTCCGAAAATCGGAATCTCTGTTGCTCCTGTATTATCTTTTAAATGTACTGTTAAAGGCTGGCTGCTTTTCCGCGGAAGACGTACGTCAATAATTTCTCCTGAGACTAAAACATTCTTTCCCGTGTAGTTGAATATATTTTTTATATCAATTTTCTCTATATAATCACGCGGAATAAAGCTGAGGAAATCTTCAATTTTAGTTATGCCGATTTTCTCGAAAGCTTCAGCTCGTTTATCTCCTACTCCCTTTAAAAACTTAATGTCCAAAAGTATGTTTTTTCTGTTAAAAATCGCTGTTTTCAGCGTTTTTGATTGAAATATATAGATTGATTAAAAATAACACTTTCACTAACTTAATTCTTCACCAAAATAAAAAAACTATTAAAACCTCTACACAAAAAATGAAAAGCAAAAAAATACTATTAAATTTACTGGTAATTTCAGTACTTGCTTTCTCGTATATCATTTCAACCGAAGTCTTTTCTGAAAACAGTGAGACCGCGCAGGAAAAATATTCTCAGGTGAGAATATTTGCGCGTTCACAGGCAGACTTCTCAAAAATGGAGAACGCAGGATTATTATTAGATCACTCTACAGGAAAAGTTGGAGAGTATAGAGATGCATGGTTATCAGCAACAGAAATTAATATGCTAAGATTATCAGGTGTATCATTTGAAATTTTGGTTCCCGATTGGATGGAGTACTACAATGCTCAGCCAAAAATGACTGAAACACAGAAGCAGGTTAGTCTACAAGAATCTGAAAGAGACTTTGCTGTGAGCCACTCTATATATGGGTCCTTTGCAGGATTCTTAAACTACGCTGAAGTTGTGAATAAGCTTGACTCTATGAGAATTCAATATCCGAATTTAATTTCAACAAAAATAAATATCGGAACAACCTACGAGGGAAGAACTCAATGGGTTGTTAGAATGTCAAACAATGCTAATGTTGTTCAGGGTAAACCTGAAGTTTTTTATCATGCATTGATTCACGCAAGAGAGCCGGAAAGTATGGAGCATTTAATTTATTATATGTACTGGCTCTTAGAAAATTATAATATTGACCCAATTGCCACTTACATTCTCAATAACAGAGAGCTTTATTTCTTACCTGTTTATAATGTGGATGGATATGTTTACAATCAAACAACAAATCCTACAGGCGGCGGAATGTGGAGAGCAAACAGACACATATCATCAGCAACTTGCGGCGCTGTTGACCCAAACAGAAACTATGGGACTTATCAATATTGGAATTCATCGAATGCAGGTTCAAGTACTGACTCATGCAACGGTGGCAGCGGAACTTACAGAGGAAAGTATCCTTTCTCTGAATTTGAAACTCAGCATGTGCTGACATTCTTTAATTCTCGGAATTTCAAAGTTTGTTTTGGAGCTCATACTTATGGAAATTATCTGATTAAACCATGGGCTTGGAGTGACCCTGCAGTCTCACCTGATGATGCAAAGTTCAATGAATATCTTACAGATATGAAGGCAACAAACAATTACACAACCGGAACACCTTCGCAAACAGTTGGCTATTTTGTAAGAGGCGGAGCAGATGACTGGTATTATAATGATTCAGCTCATGGTAACGCACCTGTAATAGCAATTACTCCTGAGACAGGAACAACAGGATTTTGGCCAACCCAAGCAGAAATTATTCCATTGGCTCAGGGCATGCTTTACTCAGATACTTATATGTCCTTAATTGCCGGCGCTTATGTTGCTGCAAATTCTGTTACACTTAATAAAAATACGCCTTATACACAAGGTGAAGCAGGTACGATTAAAGTTAACTTTAAAAATAAAGGTTTAGCTGCAGCTTCCAATATAAAAATTGAAGCATCTTCTACAAGTTCATTCATTAATATATCCGGTCCGATTGTTACAAGAGCTTCTATACCATCGTTTACATCAGATAGTGTTACATATAACTTCACACTTCCTTTAGGAGCACCGAATAACTATGCAGTTCCTGTAACGATAAAAATCAAACAAAACGATACGACCCTTTATTCAAAGAGTATATATATAAATATGGGAACAGGCACTGTTACATTTGCAGATAGCGCAGAGCAGACTTTTGCTAACTGGACAACTAACGGCACTTGGGCACAGACTACAACTCAATCACACACACCTACAAAATCATTCACAGACAGCCCAACAGGTAACTATGGCAACAATGCAAACAACTCCATGACATTAACTACCCCGATAAACATTGCTGCTTATCCTGTTGTATTTCTGAATTTCTGGCACAGATATGCTACGGAAGCCGGTTTTGATTTCTGCAAAGTTGAGGTTTCCAGCAATAATGGAACCACTTGGCAGACTGTTACAAGTTACAGTGGAACACTTTCTGTTTGGACGCAGGTATCGTTAGACATTACTTCGTTCGCAGGTGGCTCAGCAAACTTAAAAGTAAGATTTACTTTAACAAGTGATGGAGGAACAACCGCTGATGGTTGGTATGTTGATGATATTAAACTTACAAATTACGGCACAGTTACCGGCGTAAATCAAATCAGTGAGCTTGCGACAACATATTCATTGAAGCAGAATTATCCAAATCCTTTCAATCCTTCAACAAAAATAAATTATGCTATTGCAAAGAGCGGATTTGTAAGTCTTAAAGTATTTGATATCACAGGTAAAATGGTTGCTGATTTAGTAAATAATAATCAGACAACAGGTGTTTATGAGGTTAACTTCAATGCATCAGTCTTAGCATCAGGAGTTTATTATTATAGAATCGAGTCTCAGGATTTTGTTGAGACTAAGAAGATGTTGTTAATAAAATAATGATGAGTTAAATAGTTCTTTTTGAAAAGGCGGTTTTGATTATTTCGAAGCCGCCTTTTCTCTTTTAAGTTTTTCACTTATTCGGTATTTTCTTGAAATGTCCTACATTAAAGTATTTCTTATAGCAATTCACGCTATTCTTATAGCTCTTATAACGATAGTTTCCTTTCCGTTTGATTACAGAGGAAAAATAACTTTCTTTCTTACGAAAACTTTTTCTAAAACAACCCTTGCAGTATCGGGTGTAAAATTAAAAGTAGAGGGAAAAGAATTTCTTAATAAATATGACAGTTATATTTTTGTAATTAATCATCAGAGTATGTTTGATATACCGATTTTAATGCAAGCAACGCCATCTAACATAAGATTTATATATAAAAAATCTTTAACACAAATTCCGATATTCGGATGGGCTATGTATTTATCGGGGTACATTCCTATTGATAGAGATGATGCAAGAATAGCAATGAAGACGCTGAAGGACTCTGCAAAAAAATTAATAAATGGAATTTCATTGGTGATTTTCCCGGAAGGAACAAGAAGCGAAGAGGGTACTCTTGGTGAATTTAAAAGAGGAACATTTATTCTTGCAGAAGGCTCAAATGCAAAAATTGTTATAGGCACAATTATAGATTCGCATAAAATTTTATCAAAAGGAAAGCTTCACATTAATGGAGGTAAAGTGAAAGTAATTTTTCACGAACCGATGGAATATAAAAAGGATAAAGGTTTTTTACAAGAAATAAGAGATATAGTTCAAAACGATTTACAAAATAAATAAAATATGTCAGTTACAATACCCGAAGTAGAAAAAATTGCGCAGCTTGCAAAATTAAAATTTTCAGAAGAAGAGAAAATTAAATTGCAAAAAGATATGAATCAGGTTCTTGGATATATAGAACAGTTAAACGAACTTGACCTGACTAATGTTGAACCGCTTGAGAACATTAACGAAACTGAAAACGTAATGCGTGATGATGAAGTGAAAGTATGGCTTTCAACTGAAGATGCATTAAAAAATGCTCCATCAAAGACTCAGAAATTTTTCAAAGTTCCGAAAGTAATAGAAAAGTGATTATGAAAATTCTGGCAGTAATTCCTGCAAGATATGATTCGACTCGTTTCCCGGGTAAGCCATTAGCAGATATCAACGGCAAACCGATGATACAACATGTTTATGAAAGAGTGAAAGAATCTAAACTGGTTGATAAAGTTCTTGTTGCAACGGATGATGAACGAATTTCTGATGCAGTAAAATTTTTTGGAGGCAAAGTTGTGATGACCTCAAAGAAGCATGAATCAGGTACGGATAGAATCTGTGAAGTAATAAATAGTATCAAATGTGATATAGTTGTAAATGTACAGGGAGATGAGCCGGGAATAAATCCTAAGGATATTGATAAGGCAATAAAACCTTTATTAAAGGATAAGAAAATAAATATTTCTACGCTTGCGATAAGAATAGCTAACGGAATTGATTTGAAAGATGAAAATAAAGTAAAAGTCGTTTTTGATAAAAATAATTTTGCTCTATACTTCTCAAGAAATTATATTCCGTTTGACAGAGACCATATTAATAATGTACAGAAAGATAATTTTTATAAACACATAGGACTATATGTTTACAGAAGAAAATTTCTTCTTGATTTAAAAAAACTGAAACCTTCTGCTCTTGAAAAACTAGAAAAGCTTGAACAGTTAAGATTTCTTGATAACGGTGAAAAAATAAAAGTAATAATTACAGATAGAGAGTCCCTCTCTATCGATACTCCCTCGGATTTAAAAAATTTTATAAATAGTTCTTCAAATAAATAAATCATTTGAAACAACCAAAGTACATTTTTCTTACAGGCGGTGTTGTCTCGTCACTCGGCAAAGGAATTGCCTCAGCATCACTCGGACTTTTATTAAAGTCACGCGGATTAAAAGTTACGATTCAAAAATTTGACCCGTACATTAACGTTGACCCCGGAACAATGTCACCGCTTCAGCACGGTGAAGTTTTTGTAACCGAAGACGGTGCAGAAACGGATTTAGACTTGGGCCACTATGAAAGGTTTCTTGATGAAAACATGAGCAGGATGAATAATACAACAACGGGGCAGGTGTATAATGAAGTTATCACGAAGGAAAGACGCGGAGATTATCTCGGAGCAACCGTGCAGGTCATTCCGCATATTACTGATGAAATAAAAAGAAGATTCGCTCAGGTTGCAAAGACAAATGATTACGATGTTATCATAACTGAAATTGGAGGAACCGTCGGTGATATTGAATCGCTTCCGTTTCTCGAAGCGATGAGACAGTTTATGCATGAGCGCGGGAAAAATAATGCGCTGTGTATTCATCTTACATTAATTCCATACATCCGCGCAGCAGGTGAAATAAAAACAAAACCTACCCAGCACTCGGTAAAAACTTTACTTGAGATTGGTGTGCAGCCTGATATTCTGCTGTGCAGAAGCGAGCAGGCGCTTTCAAAAGATGTCAAAGCAAAGATTGGTTTATTCTGTAATATCGATACTGATTCTGTTTTACAGGCGTTAGATGCAAAATCAATCTATGAAGTTCCGCTTAACTTGAAAGGGGAAAAGCTCGACGAAGTTGTAATTAAAAAATTAAAATTAAAATGCAGCAAACCGAACCTTTCAGAGTGGAAAAAAGTTGTCGATAAAATCATATCTCCGCAAAAAGAAGTTACGATTGGAATATGCGGAAAATATAATCAAGTTCCTGATGCATACAAAAGTATTTTGGAATCGTTCATTCATGCTGGCGCATATAATACAATAAAAGTAAATCTTAAATGGATTGATGCTGAAGAGATTGAAAAAAATCCTAAGAATACAAAGAATATTTTCAAAGGAGTCAAAGGTTTGCTTGTTTGCCCCGGCTTTGGTGATAGAGGAATTGAAGGAAAAATAAAAACTATTCAATATGTTCGCCAAAATAAAATTCCATTTTTTGGAATTTGTCTCGGACTTCAATGCGCAGTTGTTGAATTCGCGCGCAACGTTGCGAATTTGAAAAATGCAAACTCCGCCGAGTTCAAACATGTTAAATATAATGTTGTTGATATAATGGAGAATCAGAAAACCGTTTCGCAAAAGGGCGGTTCGATGCGTCTTGGCGCTTATCCATGTATCATTGAAAAAAATACTCTTGCTAATAAAGTTTACGGTAAGGAATTTATTAACGAAAGACACAGACACAGATATGAAGTTAACAACGAATTTAAAGATATTCTCGCAGCGAAAGGTTTAATTTTCTCAGGTGTTTCACCTGATGGAAAGCTTGTAGAGATGATTGAGCTTCCGCGTAAAGTTCATCCTTTCTTCATAGGATGTCAGTTTCATCCGGAATTAAAATCGCGAGTTGTTATTCCGCATCCGATATTCAGAGAATTTGTAAAAGCTTGTATAAACCATAAATGATTAATTAACCCACTAACGATTGACATACACAGGATTAACTAATGCAGAAGTTCAGGATAGAATTGCTAAAGGTCTTGTCAACAAATCTACAAAGCAGAAAACAAAAACTGTCAGTAAAATTTTTATTGAAAACATTTTTTCTGTTTTCAATCTCATAATATTTTCAGTTGTAGTCTTTTTATTTATTTATTATCTAAAGACAGGAAACACCGAGCTGATTAAAGATACAATCGGGGTTTCCACTGCTGCCATCCTCAATCTATTAATCGCAATAATTCAGGAAATAAAAGCCAAGCGCGCTCTTGATGCAGTAAATCTTTTACTTAAAAAAGATGCGACTGTAATTCGCGACGGAAAAAATCAGATTATACAGCAGGAAGAAGTTGTAAAAGATGATTTGCTATTATTAGAGAGAGGCGACCAGGTTATTGTCGATGGTAAAATGATTGAGTCGAATCATATTGAAATCGATGAGTCTCTTCTTACAGGCGAGTCCATGCCTATATTCAAAAAGGAAAACGATGAAGTCCTCTCCGGCAGCTTTTGTATTTCCGGCAACGGAGTTTATCAAGCAGAGAAAGTTGGTGATGAAAGCTATGCAATGGGAATTACAGGAATGGCTAAGAAGTATAAATTCATTCTTACTCCACTTCAAAAACAAATTAACATAATAGTTCAGGTATTATTTGGAATTGCTCTTGTACTTGTTGCAGTAGAACTTTTTGTCCATTGGGATTTAATGGAGCAGGAAAATATCCGCTTTATAAGAAGGATTTCTACAATCGTAATGTCTCTTGTTCCACAAGGTTTGGTTCTTCTTGCATCCGTTTCTTTTGCGCTTGGTGTTTATCGCATTAGTAAAATCGGCGCCATTATTCAGAAGCTTAATGCAATTGAATCATTCTCAAATGTGCAGATTGTTTGCATGGATAAGACTGGAACGCTCACTCAAAATAAACTTTCTGTAAACAGAATTACGCTATCCCAAACAGCCGATGAAGAAGAGGTGAAAAAATTGTTGGGAAGTTATGCGCTTCATTCATCCGATAAAAATGCAACGCTTAGAGCAATTGATGTTTTTAATAGCTATCCTGAAGCAAAGTTCATCGATGAAATACCGTTCAGTTCGGAGACAAAGAAAAGCTTCGTTGAACTTGAGATTAATGGTAAAAATAGAATTTTTGTTATGGGAGGATTTGATATTCTTTCCGAAAAATTAAACTCTGAAAATAAAGATTTCTTTCAAAATATTTATACTGAAAAGAATTTAAAAATTTATCGTAATCTTCTTTTCGGAGAAGTAAACGTAAGCTCATTAAACGAGATAAAATCCAATTTAGAAAATATTCAAATTATTCCTTATGCAATTATTTCTATATCAGATCAGATTCGCACTGATGTAATGGATGCAATAAATTTATTTTTAAAGAATGGAATAACATTTAAAATTCTTTCAGGAGATGCCTCTGAATCCGTGCAGGCTGTTGCGAGGGAAATCGGGTGGGATATTTCTGATGATAAGCTTATTACGGGTGCCGAGCTTGAAAAATATACTGACGAAGAAGAGTTTACAAAAGTAATATTAGAAAAATCTATTTTTGCCAGATTAAAACCTGAGCACAAGCTTCACATAATAAAAGCTCTTAAGAAAAAGAAAATTTACACAGCAATGATTGGCGACGGGGTTAATGATTTACCTGCCATAAAAGAATCAGATATGGGAATTGCGATGGAAGAAGGAAGTAAAATTACTAAAGAAATTGCTGATATAGTTTTACTGAAAAATAAATTTTCTTTGCTTCCTGATATTTTTATGGAAGGGAATAAAATTGTTAACTCAGTCAGTTCAGTTGCAAAATTATTCCTTACAAAAAATATGCTCGTAATATTTTTGGTGATACTTTCGTTGTTCTTTGGGTTATCATTTCCAATTACTCCAAGAAGAATTGCTTTGCTAAATGTATTCGCAATCGGCATGCCTTCTTTCCTGATTACTCTGAAAAACTCAAATGTAGAGAAAACGAAATTTTTTCTTGCTGATTTATTTTCGTTCGTAATACTATCATCTTTAGTAATTGTTTCCGTCGGATACTTGGGTAAATTTATAATGCAGACTATGTACGGCTTGCAGGATGATGAGCAGATTAAAATGGTGATGATTGCAATAATTATCATTACGGCCATTACAAACTTCCTTTGCATTGTGCTAACACGAACAGAACCAAACAGACCTCTATATGTTCTATACGGCGCAGTGTTGATAACAGTATTTCTGTTCTTCTCCTTCGTACAGTTTGATAGCTCTTTTATAAATGTTCTTACCGATTTCTATGAAATAAAATTTCTTGAGCTCGTATATTTACCTCCGATATTAATGATAGGCCTCGCTAGTTCATTACTCTTGTTCTTCCTTCAAAAAATAAGAAAGTATATTATTTTCGGGATACAAAAATAATTTTATGGCTAAACGGAAATTCAAAATTAAGCTTCACACCCAAATTGTTATTGGCTTAGTCCTTGGAGTTTTATTTGGCTCCTATTTTCATATTGACCAGAAACGTGTAGAGATAAAATTCAAATCCGGAGCAGCCGAGGTATATAACTGGACCTCATTCCAATTCTTAAAAAAAGATTCTGTAGTAAAATCATTCGATGCAGATGATCAGCTCGTTATTTTGAAATACTTCAACGGAATAAAAGATGCTTCACTTAAAAAAGAATTAAAAATTAAGATTGATAATCCTGACTCCCAAACCCAAATTTTCGAAGATGTTAAAGAAATAAGCAAGGTCAGAACAGTTGGTGTAATGTTAAAGCCTGTCGGCGATATTTTTATCCGTCTGCTGAACATGATTGCCGTCCCTCTTGTGTTAGCTTCATTAATTGTCGGCGCTGCTTCACTCTCCGATTTAAAGCACATTGCAAAAATCGGAGGAAAGACACTGGGCTTTTACGCCCTTACTGCTGTGATGGCTATTGCTATAGGTTTAACTTTTGCAAATGTTATCCAACCCGGGCATATGATGCCCCCTGAAGCAAAGCAAAGGCTCATGGATGCTTTTCAGGATGATGCAAAGTCAAAGATAGATCAGAATATTTCATTTAACATGATAGATTTTGCGGTGAATATTGTTCCGAAAAATCCTTTTAAAGCAATTGCTGACGGAGATTTCTTACAGATAGTTTTCTTCGCCATTCTTACCGGAATATTTTTAACACAGATACCAAAGGAAAAATCTACTGCAGTGATTTCTTTTTTTGAGGGCGTCAGTGATGCAATGATTTTGCTTGTAGAAAAAATTATGTATGTTGCGCCGTATGCTGTATTTACTTTAATCGCTGCTACGGTAGCGGAGTTTGGCTTTGGCATAATAAAAACTTTACTGTGGTACTCGCTTACAGTTATTGCAGGATTAGCAGTGTTAACTTTTGTTGAGTATCCTCTACTATTAAAATTATTTACTAAAATAAGAGTAAGAGATTTTTTTGTTGTTCAGAAGCAGGTTCTTGCTGTTGCATTTTCAACCAGTTCTTCGGCAGCAACACTTCCTGTGACAATGGACGTTTGTGAAAAGAGACTCGGAGTCCCTAATCGTATCGCAAGTTTTGTTTTGCCTTTGGGAACAACTGTAAACATGGATGGCACCGCTCTGTATCAGGCAGTTGCGGCAATGTTCATCGCGCAGGTATATGGATTTGATTTGAATCTCACTCAGCAGCTTACAATTGTTTTAACTGCGTCGCTTGCTGCTATAGGAACTGCGCCCGTACCCGGTGTAGGACTCATTATGCTTATAATTGTTTTAAAATCAGTAGGAATTCCTGAAGAGGGAATAGCTCTTATCATAGGTGTTGACAGATTGCTTGATATGTGCCGTACGATTCCAAATGTGTTAGCCGATTCACTTGCATGCGTTGTGATTGCAAGCAGCGAAGGCGAACTCGGACCAATTAATTTGCAAGAAGCTTAAATGAATTTTAAATGAAAATGCCAAAGCTTCACATACAAATTTTAATTGGATTATTGCTTGGAGTTCTCTTCGGATATTTTTTCGGAGTAAAGACAAACGAATTAAAAATTATATCCCAATCAGGTGAAAGCATTGTAAAAGACTGGAGTGAGATTTCTTTTATAAAAAATGATTCTACTCTTAAATCTTTCAACGGACAATCTCAGCTTACGATAATAAGATTTTTTGATAGCTTTAAAAAAACAGAAAAGCTTTCTCTGTTAAAAATAAAAGCGGTCTTTCCGGATAACAACGTAAAGTTGTTTGAAAATATTAAATCTGTTGAGAGAGAATCTTCCATTGCTTCCGAGATAAAACCCATCGGAGATGTATTCATTCGTTTATTGAACATGATTGCAGTTCCTCTTGTACTTGCCTCATTAATTGTAGGGGCTGCGTCTCTTCACGATTTAAAGCATGTTATGTCTATAGGAGGAAAGACGCTGGGCTTTTATCTTCTTACTGCAGTGCTCACGATTTCATCTTCACAGATACTTGCAACAATCGTAAATCCCGGCTCCCATATTACTCCCGATGCAAAGGCACGCCTGCTTGATGCATTCAAAGATGAAGCGGTCAGCTCAACTAATTATAAATTTGATTTAATAAATTTCTTTATAGAGATAGTTCCGAAAAATCCTTTCAAAGGATTGGTCGAGGGAGACTTTCTTCAGATAGTTCTATTCGCAATTCTAACCGGATTATTTTTATCATTCATTCCAAAAGAAAAATCCAAACCTGTAATAAATTTCTTTGACGGAATTTCACAGGCAATGATTAAAATGGTAGAAGCAGTGATAAAGTTAGCTCCTATAGCAGTCTTTGCTCTTATTGCTTCAACTGTTTCCGAGTTCGGATTTTCGATTTTACAAACTCTCGTATATTATTTCTTCACGGTAATAGCTGCGTTAATTATTGCAACGTTTGTTATTTATCCAATACTGTTGAAAATATTTACAGGCGCAAATATAATTGACTTTTTCAAAACGCAGAGGCAAGTGATGGCAGTATCATTTACAACAAGTTCATCTTCAGCGACAATGCCTATAACGCTTGATGTATGTGAAAATGTTTTGAAAATCCCGAATAAAATTGTTTCATTTATTATTCCTTTAGGCACTACAATTAATAAAGACGGCACTGCTCTTTACCAGGCAATATCTGCAGTATTCATTGCACAAGTTTACGGCTTCGAGCTTACAATCCCTATGCAGCTTACAATATTTGTTGCTTCGCTTATTACGGGAGCAGCGACTGCACCGGTTGCAGGGGCGGGACTTATAATGCTTGTTGTGGTACTTAAAGCTGCCGGACTTCCTATCGAAGGTGTTGCTTTAATTCTGGGTATTGATAGACTTTTGAACATGTCCCGCGCTGTTACTAATGTAGTTGCGGATTCAGTCTGCTGCTGTGTTGTTGCAAAGTCAGAAGGTGAGTTTAAAGGAATTCCTAAGCTTTCAGGTAAATAAAACAAGTGAACTTTTAATATTTTATAATGTTGTATCAAGTGTACTCCAATAAAAATTCAACCAAAAATCTAACCATGAAACTTTCTTTTTTATTATCAGCTTTAGTTGTATTTTGTTCGTGCAAAGCGCAGACACACAGCGTTTCCAACGACAAAGTTACAACTAAAACACTTAATCAATCTTCATCAAATTCAGGTATGGAAAACAAAAACATTTCCGATATTTCAGTTAAAGACATGAATGGAAAAGATGTAAAGCTCTCTGACTACAACGGCAAGGTTCTTCTTATTGTAAATGTAGCATCTCACTGTGGATATACAAAACAGTATGAAGCTCTTGAAAAACTATATGAAGCAAATAAAGATAAAGGATTTGTAATTTTAGGATTTCCGTGTAATGATTTCGGCGAGCAGGAGCCTGGCACAAACGAAGAGATAATGCAGTTCTGTACATCAAAATATAGTGTTACATTTCCGATGTTCGATAAGATAAAAGTATTGGGCGATGATAAGAATCCGCTTTACACAAGATTAATTAATAACGCACCTTCAACAGGAGATATTGGATGGAATTTTGAAAAATTTCTTATTGATAAAAACGGAAATATTGTAGGAAGATATAAAAGTAAAGTAACCCCTGACTCTGAAGAAATTGCTTCAGCAGTTTCAGCCGAGCTAGCTAAGTAAAATTTAATTGTTGTTGGTTTTAGTTATTAGCCTTTATCAAAGCCTCTATGCGTGCGCGAATATCAACCATGTTTAGGGGCTTTGCTATATAATCATCCATACCTGATTGAAGAGATTTCTCCCTGTCCCCAGCAAGCGAGTTTGCAGTCATTGCTAAAATAGGTGTGCGCTCTCCTGATATCTTTTCCATTTCACGAAATCTTTTAGCAACTTCATAACCGTTTAATTCCGGCATTTGAATATCCATTAAAATTATATCGAACTTATTTTTGCTCAATAAATCTAATGCAGTTTCGCCGTCACTTGCTGCCATAACTTCATAGCCGCCTTTTTCCAGCACATTTTTCATCAATTTTTGATTAATGAACTGGTCTTCAACTAATAGAATTTTATACATTTTTTTGATTTCTGAGGTAGAATAAAAAAACCTTAATTATAAAACTAAGGCTTTTAATTTTTAAGAACAATTATATAATTATTATTTATTTTATAAGCATCATCTTCATGCTTTTTACATTTTTTATTGAGGCGCTTTCAGAAACTATCTGATAAATGTACAATCCGCTGGCAAGATTAAGTTTCCCTGCATCGAACTGTGTCTTATAGTATCCTGCGCTTTGAATTTCATTTACTAAAGTCGCGGCAAGTCTTCCCGTAACATCATAAACATTAATTGTAACTTTAGAATCGTTCGGAAGCTCATATTCAATATTCGTAGTCGGATTGAATGGATTAGGATAATTCTGCTTCAACACAAATTTTTTCGGAGCGCCTATATTTACATCAGAATTCAAATTGTAATATTTGTAATTCCCGTTGTAATCAATTTGCTTTAGTCTGTAATTGTAAATCCCGGTATTAATTAATTTGTCTCTATAAGAATAAGAATGTACCGTATTTGATGTTCCATTTCCCTGAACAAAGCTGACTCTCTGCCAGTTGTTATTCCCTGATTTTCTTTCAATATCAAATCCGGAATTATTATTTTCCGATGAAGTAATCCATTTCAAAGTTACATTATTGTTATCGATTTCACTCGTTAAGCTTTGCAATTCCACAGGCAATACTCCGTTGCTATCTATAACCCACTGAGCTATTACATCAAAAACTATATTTGTATTGGTCGAAAACTTAGAGTAAAGATTTGTACAGAACAACATATTATAATCTGTTCCTGCAAATAAAACTGCTGCAGCCGTATCTTTATTTCCGTCTTCATTAAAAGGAACAAAACCTGCAATGCCTGAATTAACCGGCTTCAGAAAATCCGGTGATGCATCAGTTACCATAGTAGAAGTTACTGCAGAAAAATTATTTACACCTTTCAGAGTTGCACTTGCTAAAGGAATAGAAGTAAGCCAGTTATCCCCTAAATACTCTGCTCTTAAATATTGTCTTAAAAAAGTTGTATCCTTCGCGCTCGCTGAAGCATTTACTTTCGGGTCATTTGAATAAGCGATATCATTTCCAAAAACAGCTAGAGTTCTTTTTTGAGTGCTCAAAGAATTATCAAGAAAAATTTTCATCGAATCTCTTAATGCATCGTTCCATGTAACACCTGCACCGAATAAAACAATTACAGATCGCCAGGGCTGCAAAGAACCGCCGTATGTACCCATAGATAATACATCGTAATAGGTTGCGTAAGCAGATGCATTAAGATGAGTGACCAGTGAGTCTTTACTCGCTGCATCATTATAATAAATTAAAATTGTCTTTGCTACATTTGGAGTGAACGAATGCGACAATGTGTCGTTAGCAGGATTACTGTCACCAGCCATATAAACGGAATCTTTAATTGTATAAGGAGTGCCTGCGCTGAAACTGAAAGGATCAAAATATGCAAATGAAATTGCACCTGCAGCTAAACCCGTAATAGTTTTCGTACTTGAGTATCCACCTGGAGAAATTGTACGTGTAACATTAAACGTAGCAGGAGAAGTACCATTATTCCTGTATCTTCCGTAAGGTGTAATATTACTTGAATTGAAATACATCATTCCGGAATTTTCCAATGATAATGCCTGAACATCTGCAGTAAGACTGTTTCCCAAAGTAATATTATCAAGATAAAGGTTATTACCATATCCCGATGTAAAATAAAATTGTATCTGTGAGTTGTTTCCTGTAACAGCAGAATTTAATTTTAGCTTTATTGTTGCCCATTGAGTTGCTGAAGGCGAGAATTCAAAATCAGTTCCAGGGGCTGTTGCAATATTGTTTAATTGGTAAGCGGCTAATGTAATAGAAAATGTTGCACCGTTATCAGTTGAAATTTTTATAAGAAGTGAATCGGGCTCAATGGTGGTATACGGCGCATAAGCATAATCAAAAACTAAAGTATCATTGCCCGTTAAGTTCGCAAATACAGGTGTATTTAATACTGCGGTTCCACTAATTACGTTGAAAAAATCTGCTTTAACGCTTCCGCTGCCAAAGCCAAATCCGCTGATACCTGAGCTTCTTGAAATAATGTCACTTGCATCGGTTTCCGTCCATCCTGTAGGAGGGTAAGTTGCGGTTTCAAAAGTTTCATTAATCTTAAGCTGTGAATAAGCCTCGCCAAAAGCAAATAAAATGCTAAGAAATATAAATATTTTAGTCATAAGAGCATTTAAGATAGTCACAAAACTATCAAAAATCGAATGAATAATTCATCTTTAAAGTGGATTTTTTAGACAAAGTGTGATGTAAAATTACAAAATGAATTGGGCTTGAATTTAAATTTAGGTATGCCTAAATTTATTTGTAAGAATATTTAATATGGAAAATAAAAGTATAGAGGATTATTTAAAGAATATATACTCGCTGAAAGTTTCGGAAGGGAAAGTAACCACATCACATCTTGCTGAGAAGATGAATATCAGTTCGGCTGCCGTGAGTGAAATGATTTCCAAACTTTCAAAATCGGGGCATATATCAAACACTCCTTATAAAGGTTTTGAACTAACGGCGCAGGGGGAGAAGATTGCCGTTAACTTAATCCGCAAGCACAGGCTTTGGGAAGTTTTTTTAGTAAAGCATTTGAAGTATCCCTGGGATAAAGTTCACGATGAAGCAGAACGGCTGGAGCACTCATCATCAGACGAATTAATAAAAAATCTTGAAGAGTTTATGAACTTTCCGAAATTCGATCCACACGGCGAGCCTATTCCTGATATTAACGGGAATATAGAAGTGTGCAATGATTTTCAATTATCAAAAGCAGAGCCGGGGCAATCGTACATTGTAAAAAGAGTTTCGGATGAAAATTCTGAAATTCTTGCATACCTCTCAAAAATCGGATTGAAACTAAACGATAAAATAAAAATTCTGGAAAAAATTAATTTTGATAACTCAATTCAGATTCAAAATAAATCACTTAAACTTTTTTTAAGTGAAAAATTATCTAACTGTATTTTTGTATCTCAATAAAAATATGACCCCTAAAATAAAAATATTAACTCTGCTGATTATTTTTTTCATATCAGGAAAAATTTTCTCCCAGGATATAAATCCGGACAGACCGGACAAAACGGAATCTACTATAACTCTCGATATTGATAAATTTCAACTTGAAACAGGTATTGAATATACATCTATGAAGGTTGAGGATTTTGGAACTTCCAAATCACTTACCGCTCCAACAACGCTTTTAAGATTTGGGATTTTAAAAAATGTAGAGTTGAGATTAAGTTTTGATTTTTCGGATTCATACTTTACAAATAACAACGATTCATTTCCAAGCACAACTCCAAAGCTAGCCTTAACTGCTCCAAGATTTGGAGCTAAAGTTCACATTGCTGATGGAAAAGGATGGGTTCCTGATTTTTCTGTGTTAGGCTCTGTTACAATTCCAAAAATAGGCAGTGAATTTAATAAAACAAATTTTCTCAATCCCGAATTTAAGCTTTTATTCAACAATAATATTTCAGAGAAGTTAGATGTTGGCTATAATCTTATAGCTGCGTGGAATAACGAATTGGAAGAAAAAGAATTTTCTTATTCAGTATCACTGGGCGCAGAATTAACTCCACGCTGGAATTCGTTTTTTGAAGTATATGGAAATTTTCCTTCGGATGACTCACCGTCAAATCAAAATATTGATGTAGGGCTTTCATACTTACTGAAAAAAAATATTAGTATAGATGTATATGGTGGTTTAGGATTAAGTTCGTCTTCAAATGATTTTATACTGGGCACAGGAATATCTCTGAAATTTTAATTTAGTTTTTTTAAATAGTTTTTATAATGGGTAAGGATTTAGAAATAGAAAATGGCAAAGAAGTTTTGAATGAAACGTTGAAAAATAGTTTGAAAGAAACCGGATGGAGAAGTACTCCTATGTACAATTCTCTACCGGAAGTATTCGGCACAATCAGTGTACCGGGTACAGGTTCTTTCTGGAAAAAATTATTGGCATTCGCTGGTCCCGGACTTATGGTTGCAGTGGGTTACATGGATCCCGGCAACTGGGCAACTGATATTGCCGGTGGAGCGCAGTTCGGGTACACACTCTTATCAGTAATTTTAATTTCAAATATTTTTGCAATTTTCCTTCAGTATCTTGCATTGAAGCTTGGCATTGCTACGGGCCGCGATTTAGCTCAGGCTTGCCGTGACCACTACAATAAACCTGTTGCGTTTACCCTATGGGTGCTTTGCGAAATTGCTATAGCTGCATGCGACCTGGCAGAAGTTATCGGTTCGGCAATTGCTTTGAATTTGCTCTTTGGCATCCCGCTAACGTTCGGAGTATTAATAACAGTAATGGATGTGTTATTGATTTTATTTTTCCAGCATAAAGGATTTAGATATATTGAGAGTATTGTGGGCAGCCTTATTATTGTAATACTATTTTGTTTCGGTTATGAAATAATTGTTTCCAAACCCGATGTTTTTCCTATGCTTGCAGGGCTTCTTCCTGCCGCTAAGATTGTTTTCAATCCGAATATGCTTTACATAGCAATCGGAATTTTAGGCGCCACTGTTATGCCTCACAATTTATATCTTCACTCCAGTATTGTACAGACAAGAAATTTTGAGAAAAATAATACCGGAAGAAAAATGGCAGTGAAGTTTGCTACTATTGATTCAACCGTTTCACTACTCCTTGCTTTTTTTATCAATGCAGCAATTTTAATTGTCTCGGCTGCTACGTTTCACAACACAGGCTATCAGGATGTTGCCGATATAAACGATGCATATAAATTATTAACCCCTCTCCTTGGTGCGGGACTAGCGAGTATATTCTTTGCGATTGCATTGCTTGCTTCAGGGCAGAACTCAACTTTGACAGGTACACTTGCCGGGCAGATTGTAATGGAAGGATTTTTGCATATTCGCTTAAAACCCTGGCTGCGAAGATTGATAACACGATTGATTGCAGTAATACCTGCTTTAATTGTGACAATTATGTACGGAGAAAAAGGAACAACAAGCCTGCTGATACTGAGTCAGGTAATTCTTTCAATGCAGCTTAGCTTTGCAGTGGTTCCGCTTGTGCTTTTTACAAGCGATAAGAAAAAGATGGGAATATTTGTAAACAAGCCTTATATAAAAATTATTGCCTGGGTAATAAGCGCAATCATTATTGTTTTAAATGTATATTTACTGATTGAAACTTTTAAAGAGTGGTTTGGTTAATATTTCACCTCAATATCCGAAACGAATCATCTGTCTTACAGAAGAGTTTACAGAGACACTTTATCTCCTCGGGAGAGAGGAATTAATTGTAGGCATTTCGGGATTCACAGTTCGACCTCCGGAAGCTCGTAAAACAAAACCAAAGGTCTGCACTTTCATAGATGCAAATTATGGAAAAATATATTCTCTCAAGCCTGATTTAATCTTTGCCTTCTCCGATTTACAGGCTGATATTGTAAAGGAGCTTATCAAAAACGGAATAAATGTCTTCTGCTTTAATCAGAGAAGTATTGTCGATATTCTTTCTATGATGCGAACTATCGGAGCTATAATAGGAGAAAATAAAAAAGCGGATAAGCTCGTTTCTTCAATAGAAAAAAATCTCAATAAAATTTGTTCAGCTTCTCAAAAAGTAAAAGTAAAACCAAAAATTTATTTTGAAGAATGGGATGAACCGATGATAAGCGGAATTCAATGGGTTGAGGAACTCGTAGAAATCTGCGGAGGTGAAACGATTTTTCCGGAATTGAGAAACTGCTCGCTGGCAAAAGACAGGTTCGTGAAATCGGAAGATGTCATTGAAAAAAATCCTGATATAATACTTGCCTCATGGTGCGGCAAGGGTGTGAAGATTAATAAAATAAAATCGCGTGCGGGATGGGAAAATATTAACGCTGTTAAAAATAATAAAATTTACGAAATTAAATCTTCAATTATACTTCAGCCCGGTCCGGCTTCTCTCACAGACGGTGTTACAAAAATTTCTGAAATTATTAGTTCGTACAACACTCTTTAATAATAAAATTTTATACTGTGGATATACAAAGACTTAAATTCCCCATAGGCGAATTCGCTCCCCTCGATAATTATTCAAAAGAAAATTTAGATTTATACATTAAAGATCTTGAAGTTCTTCCCTCACAGTTAAGAAAAGAAACGAAATCTTTATCAGATGAACAGCTTGATACTGCTTACCGCCCTGATGGATGGACAATCAGACAGGTTGTGCATCATCTTCCCGATAGCCATATGAATGCTTTTATAAGATTCAAGCTTACGCTTACGGAAGATAATCCTTTAATTCGTCCTTATGATGAAAGCAAATGGGCAAACCTTCCCGATGCAAAACTTCCTGCGGAAATTTCTTTACAGCTGCTTGAAACGATTCATAAAAGACTGACTCTATTATTAAAAGCTTTGAAGGAAGAGGATTTTGAAAGACAATATACGCATCCCGAGTATAAAAAAGTTTTCACACTTAAAGAAGCGCTGCATATGTACTCGTGGCATGGCAAGCATCATCTTGCGCATATAACGGAGTTGAAGAAAAGAATGGGCTGGTAGCCTCTTTGCAAATAGCATAAATAAAAAACCCGTTCACTTAAAAGAAAACGGGTTTAAACTTGGGTATAAATTGTAAATATTTTTATATTGCCGGATGTATTTTAAAATCTCGGCTATCCTGAGAAGATTTGTAATTTCTCCAAATGTACTTACATTTCTGATTTTGACAATAGAATGTAATATTGGAATCGGATAGTTCGTGCAAAAAAACCTCATTTTTCTCGCATTTAGGACACTTCATTTTTGAATCCATGGTAATCTTCTTTTTAATATTCGTTAATACTATAAATACCTTATTCTGCTCTGCAATGATACGCTAAAAGAAGTGCTTACATAATAAAAAACCCGTTTACTCTTGAAGGCAAACGGGTTTTAATTCTAAAAGAAATTAATTTTTAAATTACTTTATAAGACTCATCTTTTTTACTTCACTGAAATTTTCAGATTCCAATTTATAGAAGTAAACTCCGCTCGACAAATTTTTCCCATCGAACTGAACAGAGTAATTTCCTGCAGTCATATTTTGAGAAACTAATTTATCAACTTCTCTTCCCATTATATCGAACACTCTCAAATTTACGTATGAATTTTTTGGAACATTGAAAGAAATCTTCGTAGTTGGGTTAAACGGGTTCGGATAATTTTGTCTCAGCTCAAACTTATCTGCAACTGAGTTTGCATTTGGAGTTACGTTTGTAACTGCAGCATACCTGTCCCAATAAACTTTGTTTCCGGAGGGAGTATATCCTAGGAACACAGCTCCAAAATCAGTCGAAGGAAGCTCAACTAAGAATGGTTTTGCTCCGCTTGAAGAAAACACCGGCGGAAATTCTGAGAACGAAAATCCCGGTGAGAAAAATGAAGGACCTTCTGCACTTGAGTATGTATAAACCATCTTATCAGTTATATTACTGGGATTTCCAATCTGCAGACTATCAGAGAAATATATTAAATCTACCCCGGGAAATATTGAAGTAGTCGATGCCGCTAAATCAAACCAATATTCATCGCGTGTGGGACTTGAAGAAATTGAGAAAGGAGAAGTGTAAACTAATCCTGCATTTAAACTGGTAATACATTTTAAATCAATATTGCCTGTGCTTCCTTCAGTATAAACAGTCCATACTGTATTTCCTCTTCTAACAGTTTTTAGTTCATTATGCGCAACTGATGTATCGGTAATGATATCTACAAACGAAAGTGAAATGAATGATAAAGCCCCGGGAGAACTTTGTCTGTAAAGTCCGGAGCGCCAAATAGATTTCTCAGGAAAATCTGATCTTAGAGGACCTCTGTAATTAAAAATCATAGTATCTCCATATGTGGAAAAAGTCATTTTTGGTGAGCCGCCTGAGTTTGAGATGAGTCCTGCTCCCACCCATGAAAAGCCTCCGTCAGTTGTGGCAATTCTTCTCAGAGTATCTCCGTTGGTCTGATAAAAAACATACATCGCATTTGTTGATGATACTGCAACATCAAAATTTTTAGATGGAGCGAGAGCTAAAATTGTTACCGTACCTGTTAATGGATTCCATCTTGCAATTGTACCGTCAACTCTGAAAAAGCAATAAATTGAGTCAGTTGTTTTGATAAGTTTAACATCTCCATACTTTGCTCTTACCGAAATACCGGATGCAAACAATGTCCAATTGCTTCCGTTATTTGTGGACTGCATTAATATCAATCCAAGATTTGAAGTAAGAAGTGTATCATTTATAGCCGTGTATATTGTACCGTTTGGAGCGCGGACTCCCGACATCGGTCCGATTGGATTCGTGTTTGCAAGAAGAACATCTCCTGCAAAGTCAGGACTAAGTACTGAACCTAAACCTGTAGGGATAGCATTCTCTACGCGCAGGCTCTGGGCGTTAAGAAAAGATGTCAGAAAAAATACTGAAATTAATGTTAATAAAATTTTTTTCACAGAGTGCCTCTCTTTTTAAAATTAATAATGGTGACTACAAAAATAACTAAAATAAAATATAGATTCGTATCAAATGGACATCGTAAATATAAGAAGAAAATAATTTAATTAAGTTTTTCATTTTTTGTATAGAGCCAAGCCCATAGTATTAGTAAAATTTGTACTGGAAGCCTTACGATTACAATCCAAAGCTCGGGATTATTTTCGTTATAATAATTTAATGCCATTTGAAGATTTGCAGGGAATACAGCTATTAGAAGCACGATTGTAAGCCATGCCCCGATTCTTCGCGTTGAAGGAATAAATAACAAAACCCCGCATATCATTTCACATACTCCGCTTATATAAACCATCATTAAATGATATGGAATAAATGTAGGTACTATTTTTACGTAATCAAGCGGATGCCAGAAATGATTTATACCTGCGCAGAAATAAAATACTGCCATTACATACAGAGAGATTTTTTTCATTTTAAGTGTGAGTTACTTCTGAGAGCTGCGGAACATATCCACTAAGCTGTTTGTGTGACGTATAATAATATCTATCTGCAAGCTTCTTTCCTGTGAGGTTAAAAAATACTCGTTGGCTTTTTTTGTGAGATTTGCTTTGTACTCGTTGATTGCGTTGACCGAACTAAAGGAAGGCGATACTGCAAGCACAAGAAATCCTATTATAAAAAAAAGAAAAATATAAATAACATTTCTGTATGCCCGCTTGGCTCTCTTTATTTCTCTTGATGTATAATCAGATGGGATGTATTTATAAGGAATATTTTTTCTCTTTAACTCTGCATCAAATATCTGCCTCAGCATAGGGTCAGATAGCACCTGGTAAGCTTCGTTAACTTTTTTAAAATTATCTTCTGAATCTATATCATTATTTAAATCAGGATGATACTTGAACGATAATCTTCTGAATGCAGTCTTCACTTCATTCAGCTTTGCAGTTTGCGGAATCTCTAATATTTGATAGTAATTTTTCACTCGTAGCTTCTTATATAAACTTACAAAAAAAATCAGATAAAAGTTTGCCTTAATTTCAGTACTAACACAATTTACTACCGCAAGTTTTTCAATAAAACAGCATCTAAGATACTATCATCCAAATAAACCCCACACCCATGTGTAAAAACATCTTGGTTTTGCTATTTTTAGCATTTTCGTTGAGTTCAAATGCTCAGTACAATACTCTTACAATTCCCGACACATTAAACGGAACAACATTTAATCTGACTGTAAAAGATACTCTTAAGCAAATGATTCCCGGAAATCAGACGGTTACATCTGCTATCAACGGCAACTGGTGGGGACCAACTATGATTTGGAATAAAGGAGATGTTGTTCACATAAACCTTACAAATAAACTACAGGACTCTACCACAATGCACTGGCACGGAATGCATCTGCCGGCGGTAATGGATGGCGGTCCGCATCAGATTGTGCCGCCTTCAACAATATGGCAGCCATTCTGGCAGGTAACAAATAATGCTGGGTTATACTGGTACCATCCGCACTTGCACATGGAAACGGAAAATCAAATCAGCAGCGGTATTGGCGGACTTATTATTGTGCGCGACCCGATAGAAAGCGCTCTTGCTCTCCCTAGAAAATATGGCATCGATGATATTCCTTTAGTGCTAACCGATAGAAGATTTAGTTCTTCCAATCAGATACAAGTTGTGCCGTACGGCGACTCAATGATTGTGAACGGAGTATTGCGTCCGCAGACTAATGTACCGGCACAGGTTGTGAGATTCAGACTTTTAGACGGCGCAACTGAGCGCTCATACAATATTGGGTTCAGCGATAATAGAACTTTTTATGTTATAACTACTGATGGCGGATTGCTAAACGCTCCCGTAGCTGTAACAAGATATTTGCTTTCTGCAGGAGAGCGTGTTGAAATTCTTGTGAATTTTTCAGACCAGTTGGGAACAACAGTTAATCTCATGGCTTACAATTCAGTGCTGCCGCAAAATCAACCCGGCGGAGATGTTTTCCCTGTGGGAAGCCCTTTCTATAATTACTTAGCTAGAAAAGATTTTAATATTTTGAAGTTAAATGTAATTGCGACGACATCAAGTCCTATTACAGTAATTCCTTCAACTTTAACAACTAATATCTTCCCAAGTGAAGGCTCGGCTAATTTAACAAGAGCATTAACCATTTCTGATACAAATATTGTGGGTATTCCGGGAGCAACATTTCTTATTAATCACAAACTTTTTGATTTTAATTCCAACAATTATAACGTTCCACTTAATAATACTGAGATTTGGCAGCTTACAAGTACTTCGGGATTTTCGCATCCGTTTCATATTCATGATGTTGAGTTTCATATCTTAACAAGAAACGGAGCTGCTCCGCCCGCCTATGAAGGAGGATGGAAAGATGTAGTATTTGTAAAGGCAGGAGAGACGGTGCGTTTCATTGCTAAATTTTCGGATTATGCAGATTCGCTTCACCCGTTTATGTATCATTGCCATATTGCACTGCATGAAGATTTAGGCATGATGGGGCAGTTCGTTGTCAAGACTCCTTCAGTTGGACTTGTAGAGGGCACTACTTCGGTGCAGCAGCATCGTGTATTTTCTGTGTATCCTAATCCTGCTTTCAATAAATTATTTTTTGATAATAATGGTTCTGCAAACGCAATTTACTACGTGAGAATTACAAACACATTAGGTAAAACAATGTATATGCTGCCGAAGCCTGAAGTCGCAAACGGAATTGATATTTCCGGACTGCCTATAGGAATTTATTTTGTACAGGTAACGCTTGATAAAACATTTGAAACTCAGACATTGAAATTCATTAAAAAGTAGAATTAAAATGAAAATATTCCTTAAAATAATACTTGGCTGCTACTTTTTGTTAACAGGTTTCTCAGGCGATGAGGGAAATCGAATTGAAGATTTTCAACTTAAAAATGTTGACGGGAAAATGATTTCGTTAAAAGATTTTCCGGATGCAAAAGGATTCATTATAGTTTTTACGAGCAATGCATGTCCTTTCGCAAAGTTATATCCGCAAAGAATGAATGATATGAATAATAAGTATAAAAATTCAGGTGTGCCATTGATTGCAATTAATTCAACTGATACATTGCAGTTCGAAGAAAACAGCTTTACGCAAATGGTGCAGGCAGCAGGGGAAGGGAATTTTAACTTTGCTTACTTATCCGATGCAGAGCAGATAACTGCGAAAAATTTCGGTGCGAAAAAAACTCCGCATGCATTTGTTATATGGAAAGAGAACGATAGCTGGGTAATAAAATATAACGGCGCTATTGATGATAATGCAGCACATCCTGACGAAGTAAAAAATAAATATATTGAGAGCGCAGTTGATGAATTACTAAGAGGTGAAGATGTGAAACTGAAGGAGACGAAATCTATTGGATGCTCTATTATTTATAAAAAATAAAATAAAAAGCCTGAGGGATTTAATTCCGTCAGGCTTAATTTTTATTTGTATAAAATTAAAATAAATTAATTCTTGGCTGCTTCTTTTGGTTTCAAAAGATTAACTGCTTCGGAATCTCTTTTTCTCTCACCAATCTGTTGTCTCCACATAGCATAATATAATCCTTTAAGCTCAAGAAGTTCTTCATGCTTGCCTTGCTCGGTTATATTTCCTTTCTCAAGAACGTAAATTGTATCTGAATGTAACACTGTAGATAATCTGTGAGCAATCATAATTGTTAAATGATTTGCGTTGGATGAAACGTCTCTTATTGTTTTGCTTATTTCTTCTTCGGTTAACGAGTCAAGCGCTGAAGTTGCTTCATCAAATACCATTACTGTCGGTCTTCTTAGCAAAGCGCGGGCAATAGATAGTCTTTGTTTTTCACCGCCGGAAACCTTCACTCCGCCTTCTCCGATAACAGTGTCAATTCCGTTATCTGCGCGGGCAAGAAGTCCCTGGCAAGCTGCTTTGTTCAGCACATCGTAAATCATTTCATCGGTAGCATTTGGGTTTACGAATAAAAGATTTTCTTTTATTGTCCCTGAGAACAACTGTGTATCCTGTGTAACAAATCCGATTTGATTTCTTAAAAAATCTAAATCAACCTGGCTTTCCGGAATTCCGTTGTATAAAATTCTTCCAACCTGAGGTCTGTACAGTCCGACAAGTAATTTTACTAAAGTTGTTTTACCTGCGCCGGATGGTCCTACGAACGCAATGGTTTTGCCAAGCTCCGTTTTAAAAGTTATATCTGAGATTGCATTACCCTTTGCGGTCAAATGCTTGAACGTTACGTTTTCAAACGCAAGAGATTTAATGCTTTCTATCACAACGGGACTTTTCGGTTTCTCTTCAATCGGCATTGCCATAATTTTTTCAAAATTATTCAGCGATACTTCAGCCTCTCTATAAATGTTAATAACGTCGCCCATCATTTGCAGCGGACCGAATATAAAGAATGAGTAAATGAATAATGAGAAGAACTGCCCGAACGTAATCTGCCTATCGAAAATAAGATAAAGCATAATTATCAGAATCATATTTCTCAGCAGATTTACCATCGTACCCTGTATGAAACTGATTTTACGTATGTATTTTACTTTCTTTAACTCTAACTGTAAAATTTGATTAGTCGTGTTATTTAATCTGGTAATTTCCTGATTCGCCAGGCCTAAACTTTTTACAAGCTCAATATTTCTTAGTGACTCTGTTGTTGAGCCTGCAAGAGCAGTTGTCTGCGCAACAATATCTTTCTGAACGACTTTTATTTTTTTGCTGAGACGTGAGCTAACAATTCCAATCAAAGGTCCGAGCAATGCATATAGTGGTACAATTATCCAGTGAACGGATAGAGAGTAAACTATGACAAAAACTAATCCTACAAGTGATGTGAATAAAATATTAATTCCGGCACTGATAAGCTTTTCGGTATCGAGTCGGACTTTTTGTAAAATACCAAGTGTTTCACCGCTGCGCTGGTCTTCAAAAACCTGATAGGGAAGTTCAAGCGAATGTCTTAGTCCATCAGAATAAATCTGGGCGCCGAGACGCTGAGTAATATTGTTGATATAGTAGTCCTGAAAATTCTTTGCTACTCTGGAAATAAATGCAACAGTAATAGCAAGAAGCAGAAGCCCTGAAACACCTTTTATAAAATGCTCTGCATCGAACTGCTCAAACTTTGTTGCGTAACCGTCTATGATAAGTCTGAAAATATACGGGTCAAGTAATGAGAAGACCTGGTTAACTGCGGCTAGAAAAAGCGCGAGTAATACAAGGCTTCTGTAATTTTTTAAATACGAATATAAAATTTTCATTGAATTAGTGGATGAGAATGATTTCTTTTGGTAACAAATATAATTAAATAAAAATTTAAAGAATGAGCAACAATAATTACATTGTACGCACTGCATCGGAAAATGATTTGAAGCTTATGATAGAACTTGCTGCAAAAGAAGGATGGAACCCAGGTTTGCACGATAAGGAACCCTTCTATGCTGCCGACCCCAATGGTTTTTTTGTAGGGGAGTTAGACGGCCAAATTATTTCATGTATCTCCGGCGTAAAGTATGAAGATAAATTTGCCTTTGGAGGATTTTACATTGTGAAGGATGGATTCAGAGGGAATGATTACGGAATAAGAATGTATAATCATTTAATTGAATACATTGATGGAATGTGCTTAGGCATTGACGGCGTTATTGCGCAGCAGGAGAATTATAAAAAATCGGGTTTCAAATTCGCTCACAACCAAATGCGGTATGAAGGAATTGGAATGAAGGGTAAGCTGCAGACGGAATGCATTGGCATAAAAGAAATTCCCATTAAAGATTTAATTAAGTACGATGCTTCAATTTTTTCTGTAAATCGCGATGAGTTTTTGATGCGATGGGTTACAATGCCTGAATCGTATTCGCTGGCAATTACTAATAATAGTAAGATTGAAGGCTACGGCTTAATAAGAAAATGTTATATGGGATATAAAATCGGTCCCATCTTCGCCGAGAATAAATCAATTGCTGAAAAATTATTTTTATCGTTAATAGAATACGCAGAAGGGAAGGAAGTTTATCTCGATATTCCTGAGACAAATAAAGAGGGAATGATTATGCAGGAAAAATATGAAATGAAATACGTTTTTGAAACTGCGAGAATGTACAAGAACGGAATGCCGGAAATTCCTGTGAATAAAGTGTTTGGAGTAACGACGTTTGAACTAGGATAGTTATCCTAATCTAAAAGGTTCTCCGTCCCAAACCCCTGTTTGGGACGGAGAACACTCTGAGATGTTTAGGTCGTGTAGATCCATTAAATTTAATCTACTCTGCCCATCTCCTCACAACAAATCTTTTTCCCGATGTAGAAGCCCAGTCGTTAACGGCTGTTCTTTCTCTCATTACTGATTTTATTCGCGAGACTAAATCTGACTTATGTACGCCCGTTGATGGTGTGCTTTCTATCGTTGTGTTTTCATCTAATACGATTACCACATGCCCGCTCCATACAATTAAATCTAACGGCTGTAATTTTTTTGCAATTTCTTTAGCAGTAAGATTTTCGATTTCAATTCCTTTGCCGTAAGTACAAAGTGTTGATGTATTACGCGGAGTTGCGCCGCCTGTGGATTGATAAATTAGTCCCGAGCAATCCACGCCTTTCATTATCCAGTTCGTTTTTGTTGCATCATCAATATTTCCAGATGGTTTGTAATATGTTAGCATTTCACTAATGCCGTCGGCAGCATTGCCGCCCCACATATAGGGGTAGCCTTCGAGGGCATTCATATTTTTTATTATTTCTTCTTTGGTTGGAATTATTTTCCACCGGTCTTCCATTCTTGAATCTTCAACTCTCACAAATCTGCTATCGATATAAAAATCACCTTTGTATTGATAATCGTTTGTTGTCACTTTATAAATATTGTAATCACCTTTAGGAATTGTTTCTATAATTTCAAAAACAGTATTTGGCATTGCAACAAATTCCATCTCTCTTATCAATCCTTGATTATCTAATTTAACTTTCTTTCCTGATTTCCCCCCGAAGACCGATTCGAAATCGGATGTGTTCAGCACAGGAGTATAATTAATAGATACAGCATATTTTGTCTGAGCAAATAAATTGAGGGATACGATTACAAAAAATATTGGTAAGAAATTTTTAAAATATCTCATATGCTATCCTAAGTTGTTTTAAATTGTTATATATTTCTATTAATTGTAAATTGATAAAGTTATCTCAAAAATGAAATGAATTTCGAAACCTTTCTGCTCTCATTTATACCTATGTTTGTTGCAATGGATGCAATAGGAGTTGTCCCTATGTATCTAGGCCTGACGGAAAATATCGAACCCACTGAAA
Source organism: Ignavibacteria bacterium (assembly GCA_038225955.1). Lineage (GTDB taxonomy): Bacteria > Bacteroidota > Ignavibacteria > Tepidaquicellales > Tepidaquicellaceae > JAFDZO01. Next base: position 73,112 of record JBBRQV010000002.1, read on the forward strand.
AAAAAACTCTTGTTATCCAAGCAAGTCTTACCGCTTTAATCATTTGTCTCGCATTTCTTTTTATAGGCAATGCAATATTTGGTTTTCTTGGGATAACGGTAAACGATTTCAGAATAGCAGGGGGAATTATTCTATTAATACTTTCTATAAATAATTTACTTTTTTACGCATCACGTGCCAGAGATGTAAACCCTACTGATGTGGGAATTGTTCCTATCGGAATTCCTTTAATTGCAGGTCCCGGTGTTTTGACTACAATTCTCATCAGCAATAACGTACATGGTTTTTGGTACACTTTTATTTCTCTATCACTAAATATTCTTTTCGCGTTTTTGTGTTTGTACTATGCTGATTATATTCGTAAGTTGCTGGGAAACGCCGGTTCAAAAGCTTTTGCAAAAGTTGCAGCATTATTCCTTGCAGCAATCGCTATAATGATGATTCGTGTAGGACTTATGGAAATAATTCTCAAAAAATAAATTTTAAATGGTTAATCTAAAATCTTCTTATTGCTATATACTTATTGCAATCATAACTTTGATTGTATTTTTCAATACATTCCAAAATGATTTTGTTTTTGATGATGAAAGTGTTGTTCAGAACAATTCATCTATTACTTCTCTATCCAATATTCCCAAATATTTTACAGGGGAAGAAGGATTTCATAAAGTTATAGGAAAATATTATAGGCCGATAGTTTCGGCAACGTATGCAATTGATTATGCACTTTACGGCTTATCTCCAATAGGTTTTCATATTACCAATGTAATTATTCATTTAATTTCATGTCTTTTATTGTTTAAGATTTTTTCTCTTCTCTTTGCAAAATCAAAATATGGAAATTTAATTTCGTTACTCGTCACACTGATTTTTGCTGTCCACCCGATACATACAGAAGCAGTGAGCTGGATTAGCGGCAGAACGGACTCAATCGTTACATTGTTTTTCTTCGCATCCTTTCTGTACTATGTAAAATTTTCTGAAGGAGAGAATAGCGAAAATAAGAATTCAAAATTCCTTACTCTTTCACTCGTGTTTTATTTCATCGGATTGCTCTCAAAGGAAATGATTGTAACTATGCCGGTAATAATTCTGCTTTATGATTTTCTATATAGAAAGAGACCTATTGCATACTTAAAAGAGAATATTAAAACGTATCTTTTATTTGCAGGAATTACAATTTTTTATTTCATAATAAGATACCTTGCTCTGAAAGATGTTCCGGATAGATTGAACTATATGTATTTTGTCGGTAAAGATTCCGGTGTTGTTTTCTTTACGATGCTCAAGACAATTCCGCTATACTTTAAGCTGCTGCTTTATCCTGTAAATCTTTTGTATCACTATAACGGAGTAATTCCCGACTCAAGCTCATTTGACGCAAATTCTATCTTTTCATTGGTATTTGTCCTAGGAATTATAATTGCTTCAATATTACTTTATAAAAAGCAAAGCAAGATTTCTTTTGTTCTTTTATTTTTTCTTGTTACGCTTTCACCGGTGATGAATATAATTCCTACCATGAACTTCATGGCTGAGAGATTTTTATATCTTACCTCATTTTGCTTGTCTCTTTTCATTGGAATAATTCTCTTAAAATATCTTAACGATAAAAATAAAGCTGCGATTCTTATACTCGGTGGGTTAATTCTTGTAAGCTTTTCATATCTGACTATAAAGCGTAACGCCGAATGGAAAACGAATGACATTTTGTACTCAACTGCAGACGGCGTTGACGGCAATGTCTTGCTTGTTAACGCAGGTAATATTTATGCTAATAATAAAAATTACGATGAAGCAGCAAAGAGATACAGAAGAGCAATAGAGATACGTGATAACTCGCTTCTTGCGCATCATAATCTTGGATTGATTCACATGATTCACAACAATCTTGATTCCGCTGTGATAGAAATTAAAAAAGGTATTGCAATAGACTCTCTTGCGCCTGACGGATATTTTCAGCTTGCGCAAATTTATCAGATGAGTAATAATAAAGATGAAGCTGTGAAATATCTCGAAAGACTTCAAACTGTTGCCCCTGATTATAAGCAATCGCAGTCAATGCTAATGGCATTGAAGATGAACACACAAGGAAATCCTCAGACTAATCCTCAAAGTAATCCTCAAATTAATGCTCAGAACATTCCGGGAATGGAAAATTTAAATCAGGATGCGGTTCAGATAATTCAGCAGAAGGAAAAGAGTTCGTTCGATAATTACTCTAATAAAAATTATGGGGAAGCGATAAAAGATCTGGAAGAGTTAATTGAGTTGAACCCATCTCTTAAGTCAGGCTACATGAATAATATAGGAATGTGCTATCAGGAATTAAAAGATACTAAAAAAGCTTTACAGGCTTTTAATGATGCAATTGCAAGCGACCCTAAGAATGTAAATGCTCTGAGCGGAGTTTCTGAAATTTATTTGCAGCAGGGGAATAAAAATAAGGCAATAGAAATCTTTAATGATATTTTAAAATTGTACCCTGATAATCAATACGCAAAGCAGAAAATTGATTCACTTAATAAAAAGTAATATAAAAAGTAATAAATGAAAGAAGTAATTTTAGTGTTTCTTGGCGGGGGAATTGGCAGCGCATTGAGATATTTGGTCAGTAAATCTTTCACAGGATGGATTCATAATCCGTTCCCTTATTCAACTTTTATTGTGAATATTATCGGCTGTTTTCTCATTGGTATTTTTCTTACACTGCCTGAAAAATTTGACTGGTTCACTATTGAGTACAGATTATTTTTAGCTACAGGTATCTGCGGAGGTTTTACAACTTTTTCTACTTTTTCCTATGAAAATTATTCGCTGATAAAAGAAGGTGATTATACTTATTTTGTAAGCTATACAATTTTAAGTTTTGCACTTGGACTGGCAGCAACTTTTTTTGGAATGTATTTAACAAAAAAAATATAATTAATAATTATTATAATTAAGACATGGGATTTAAAAAAATATTGATTTCGGTTGACGATAGCCCTTACTCTATTGAAGCAGCTAAGAAAGGCGTAGAGCTTGCCATAGCTAATAATGCCGAAATAGGACTTATTCATGTGATTGATGAATCTGAAACCATTGGTAATATTGATGCAGGTATTTCTCCCGCCGATGCGCTAGTAATTTTGGAAAAAGGCTCTGATAAATTTATGGAAGGATTGCGAAATTTATATTTTCATGATTTAAACATTCAGCAGTTTACTCCTGTAGGAAAACCGGTAAAAGAAATACTAAACGTTGCTGAGCGATGGGGTGCAGACTTAATAGTTACCGGCACTCATAGAACAACCGGCTGGAAGAGATTAATAATTGGAAGTATTTCAGAAGATATTATCCGCCATTCTAAGATTCCGGTTATGGTTGTTCCTCTTGTTTAACTGTTCTCTATCTGACAATCTCTCAATTTTCTCCACTTATTTTTAAACTAATTTTCTATAATTTTGTTGTAATTAATTAAAAAAGAGTTATGCTCAAAAATATTGTAAAGATTATATTTCTATGGGGATTTTTTCTCAATATAGCTCAAAGTCAGCAGACTGCGAACGATTTATACGACATGGGGAAGGCAGCATTGTTTAATGGTTCATATACAACTGCTCTCGACTACTTCAATCAGGCGTTAACTCAGCAGCCGACTTATGCAAGCGCGCTTAATCTTCGCGGTTATACTTATTATCTTCTAAATGATAAAGTGAATGCTTTGCTTGATGCAGATAATGCTATAAGAATTGACCCAACTCTACCAGAGGCTTATAACACTAAAGGTATGGTGTTATATGACACCAAAAATTATCCTGCTGCATTGGATAATTTCAGCTTAGCTACTCAATACAATCCCGGCTATGATTACGCCTACTTCAATAAAGGAAGAACTTATGAGGCAATGGGTGATTTAGCAGGAGCAACAAACGCTTATGAATCATCAATAAGCTATCAGCCGAATAATGCCTATGCCTATAACGCCATGGGTAAAATGTACTATGCGCAGGGCAATAATGATTTAGCATTGGGGAATTATTTCAAAGCAATTTTCTTTGACCCTAATAACGCTGAAGCATATTATAACAGAAGCAGAATTTATAACTCAAATAAAGAGTACGATAAAGAAATCGGCGACCTATTAAAAGCAGTTGAGCTAAACCCAACAAATTTTGATTATAGAATGGCTTTAGGCAGCGCTCACGTTGCAGTAGGTGACTACGGTAATGCATGGATAGATTATGATAATGCAAAAACACTCGGACCAAACAGCTACGAAGCATTTTTGAAAAGCGGTAATGTAAATAATTATTTCAAAAATTTTGATAAGGCTGTTTCAGATTTTTCACGCGCGATAGAATTAAATTCTTCTTCATACGAAGCATTCTATGGCAGGGGCATGGCGTACTATGATGCTAAGAATTATGATGCTGCCAGAACAGATTTTGCCAGGGCAAGTGGTATAAACGGAAGTTATGCAGAAGCATACAATGGACTTGGTATGGTTGATATGCAGGCGCAAAACAATACTGAATCACTTACTAATTTTAATAAAGCAATTGAGCTAAGCCCGGGGTTAAAAGATACATACGTAAACAGAGCGAATTTATATTTTGCAATGAAAGAATACGATAGCGCGCTTAATGATTATACATCGGCGCTTACAATGGACCCGAAGAATGCATCGCTATTTGTTCAGCGTGGATTGGTATTCAACGATATGCAAAAATATGATTTGGCGATTGAAGATTACGAGAGGGCAATGGATATTATCCCTGACTATGCCTATGCTTTGAATAACAGAGGAATGGCATACCGTTCTTTAGGTGAAAACAAAAAAGCGATTAAAGATTTTAACCGCGCAATTTCTATTGACCCAAACTATGCTTACGCTTACCAGAACAGAGGATATACCTATATGGATATGGGAAGAAAAAATGATGCGATGAGTGATTTTAATGAAGCGATAAGAATAAATCCTGACTACAGAAATTCATTGCAACCGGTTATTGATGGCTTATAACGGTAAACAATAAAATTAATTCCCAATTCGCCACAGCGAATTGGGAATATTAAATTCATTTCAGACTAGCGCCTTTCATTGACCACCATGGATGCACTTCTGTAATTAAGTATCCTTCCTGTATATAAACATCCTTAGCAAGCAGCTCTTTTATTTCAGCCTCATCTTTTACATTCATAATAAAAATTCCTCTAAGCTCAGTATTGTCACCAAAAGGACCTGCAATGCTCAACTTGCCAATATCTGCCATGTGTTTAATATTGTTCATGTGACCTTCCTGATACTTGTGCATTTTTGCAGTATCGCTGTAGTCTTTATTCGGTCCGCTTTTTAGAAAAACAAAATAGTATTGTTTCATCTGTCCGTCTTTTGTTGTATCGCTATCCTGAGCGTTTGCTTTTCCCACTAAAATTAAAATAGAAATTAATAATAATAATTTTTTCATTTTAGAAAATTTAATTTATTTCCATGCGCCGAGAATTGCACCCGATGCTGTGAAGCAGACTAAATGATATCCTGCATTGATGAAAAATAATCTGAGTGACCTTCTCTCGAATAAATAAAGTACTCCGATAGAAGTTGCTATCCATCCGAAGCCGGTTAGAAATCCTGCCATGATTCCGAAATTCAAATCGGCTTTAGGTCCGAGAAACATAGCAAGATTGAACATTGAGATAAAGATTAAAAAAAATGCTCCTCCGAAAATTACTCCCATGTTCCCGTTTTTTAATTTTTCATCGGAGAGCCCCGCTTCTTTTTGCCATGCTGCGCCAAAAAGAATAGGAGAGTACCACAAACTTCCAACAACAAATGAGAGAAGTGTTGATGCAATAATTGCCAGCCAGTTTAATGATTGAAATGTATTATCCATATTTTTAAATTTTATTTTGCGTTTGCATCCATTTGCATTATACCTGTGATATTTTTATCAAGGTCTTTAAAATACACAAGGTACCCTACGCCGGGGACCGCCATTTTAGGTACTACAATTTCGCAGCCGTAATCTTCTACTGCTTTAATTGACTTATCAATATCATCCACTGAAATTGTATTTACTAAAGTATGGTCAGGTCCATTCTTTTTGATAATCGCTCCGTTTATTCCGGGTTGGTCGGCGGGACCTGTTTCGGCAAGCCAATATTGTTCTTCGCCCCAGCGGTTAAATTTCCAGCCGAAAACTTTGGAGAAAAACTCTGTTGCCTTTTCAGGATTATCTGAGGGAATTTCAAAATGCATTACTCGTGACATATAATTTTATTTAAAGTTTTGGAATAAGTAAAAATACGGCTATCGGATTTGAAAGTTCTCCGTTTCTGCCCGAAGCGGAAGAAATCTTTACTGAAACGGAAATAAATAGATTCCCTTATTGAAGATTTCTATTTATTTTTGTTTATGCAGGAAAAGAGTGATAATAAGACTAATAATAAAATTACTGATAAAATTTCCATAAACGATAAATTCATTATCATTATCGGCTCTATTTTTTTTGGAGTTGTGATTCCTAATGCCTCGGGATTAATAATTAATAATTTTAGTCTCGTGAATTTACCTATAATGATTTTTACATACGCCTACTTTATAGGAATTGCGTTTATGATATGGTATGGGAACAGATTTATTTTATTTTATCTACAGGGAAAAGTTGACTGGCTTAATAATCCTTTCAAAAAAGTTTTTTATATTATTACTTCAAATATTGTTTACACTTCTGCTATTCTTATTACTTTCATTTGTTTGTGGTATCTGCTTTTGCAGGATGGAAAAATTGAGTGGGCGAAAATATATCTTAATATTTTAATCTGTGTAGTGTGTGTTTTTTTTATAACACATATATACGAAACATTTTTTCTTATAAAAGCACGCGAGTCGGGTAAAATAAAAGAGGAACAGCTTGAGCGTGCAAAAATTCAGGCAGAGCTTCAGGCTTTGAAGAATCAAATCGATCCGCATTTTATGTTCAACTCTCTTAACAGTCTTACGCATCTTATAGATGTTTCACCTGAGATTGCAAAACAGTACGTTGAAGATCTTGCTGATGTTTACAGATACATTTTACGAAATAAAGATAGTAAACTTGTTCTGCTAGAAGATGAAATTATTTTTTTGAAAAGATATTTCTCACTGCTTACTTTGCGTTATGCTGATAATTTGGTGCTAGGACTGAATCTGAATAAAGAAGATTACTCAAGATACCTTATTCCTCCTGTATCAATTATGACGGCAGTTGAAAATGCAGTGAAGCATAATGAAGTTTCCTTGGAAAACCCTCTCGAACTTGATATAGAACTCTCAAACGATAGTCTTATCATTACGAATAAAATCAATATCAGAAAATCGGTGAGAGAGTCTTCAAAAATAGGATTGAAAAATCTTGCGGAGAGATATAAAATAATTACCGGAAAAGAAATAAATCATATAGCAGATAAAGGGTACTTCATTCTTCATCTGCCAATGTTAAAATTAAATTACTAAGAGAATTTCTTAAGAAAATTTATTAATGAACGTATTAATTATAGAAGACGAAACACCCGCTGCAGATAAGCTTGAGAATATGCTTTTTGAAATTAATCCGGCAATAAAAATTCTTGCTAAGTTGAAGAGCGTTAAAGAGTGTGTGAAGTGGTTCGGTGAAAATAAATCGCCTGAGCTTGCCTTCGTAGATGTGCAGCTATCCGATGAAAGTTCATTTGAACTTTTTAAAATAATTCAGCCGGATTTCCCTGTAATATTTACCACGGCATATGATGATTATGTGATGAAGTCGTTCGAGTACAATTCAATCGATTACCTTCTTAAGCCATATTCGAAGGAAAGATTAAATAAAGCTTTACAGAAAATGAATGCTATGGAATGGGCTTTTACTCAGAAGCGGCTGAATGAAATGGTATCAGGTAAACAGGAGAAGGGCTTTAAGAAAAGATTTATTGTTAAGAAGGGAACTGAGCATATTGCAGTGAAGACAGAAGATATTTCTTTTTTTTATACTGAATTCAAAATTACTTTCATTAAAGATTCTCAGAATAATAAGTACATTATGGATAGTAATCTCTCCGAAATAATAAGCGACCTTGATGCCGAAAATTTTTTTCGGGCAAACAGGCAGTACATTGTAAACAGAAATTCAATTTTGAAATTTAAAATCGATGCAGGTAAAATTATTCTGACATTAAACCCGCCTACTGAAGATATAATTGTAAGTAAAGAAAATGCTTCCGACTTCCGGAAATGGATTAAAGAGAAATCTTAAATTAAATTTCTATCCAGAACTTTTTTCAATTCATAAAGCTCGTCGTGCTGTTCTTTTGTAAGCTCCTTAATCTCTTTATTAATCATTTGAAAGTAAACACTTTCAAATTCCTGTTTAGTTCTTACTTCCAGCAGTCTTACTTTAATCTGATCGAATAGAAACTGCTGCTGTTTTCTATGATTTGACTGGACTATTACAAAGCCTATAATGCCTATGATGGCAACGGAAAGAGTCATTATTACATAAAATTCACCGCTCATTTGGGGATAATTGGTTTTTCTAAAAATACAATTAGGCAGTTAAATTAACAACCTAAAATTTTATAAAACCGATTTCTTTTTAAAATCAAATTTACTAATTTATTTTAAAGCAAATTCATTCTTCTATTTTTACATCCCCCGTATTCAGGAAGAATATTTTTTAATTTTCTTTTCCCGGTTTTATTTTCGCAAATTAAATCTCATCTTTATGAAACATTTCATTTGTGTTTTTTGTTTTTGGCTACTCACCAGTATAAGCGCTGCCTATGCGCAGACCGGGTGGGTTCAGCAAACCGTTGCCGCACCGGGCATTGATTTTTATTCTGTCCATTTCAGGAACGCCTCGCTTGGACTTGCAGTGGGAACTAACGGAACAATAATGAAAACTACCAATGGCGGAATAGTGTGGGTACCGAAATTAAGTTTAACTACAAACACTCTTTATTCGGTTAAATGGTCTAACAATGATAACGATGCAATTGCTGTCGGGCAGGGTGGAATAGTATTAAAAACTACCAATGCAGTTGAGCTATGGACAAGTCAGACTTTCAGCAATACTCTCTACTCATTATATTATTCGGGAACGTTCGGATATGCTGTTGGTGCAAACGGAACCATACTTGCAACTACTAACGGTGGAGCGAACTGGACAGCTTTGACGAGTGGAACAACTGAATCTTTAAATTGCATTTCAATGGCGCTTGATAATTACGGTTTAGTGGCAGGCGCTGTGGGGGTCATAAGAAAAACTATTGAGGGAATTGCATGGACAGGATTACCTTCAGGTACTGCTTCGGATTTAAAAGGAGTAACTTTTCCTTACTTTAACACGGGATGGGCATGCGGTTCAGCCGGAACAATACTTAAAACAACAGATGCGGGTTTAAACTGGGCTAGGCAGAATGTAACCTCAGGAGTTTTAAATTCTATTCACTTAGGAGCATTTGATAAACTCTGGACAGTAGGAAATGCAGGCAAAATAATGAACTCAACTAATGCAGGAACAAACTGGATAGACCAGACATCACCTGTAACCACTAACCTAAACTGTGTTTATATGGTGGACGCGACAACGGGATACATTGCAGGGGCATCAGGGATTATTTTGAAAACAGTCAATGGCGGAGTTGGCGTAAGAACAATCAGCTCGGAAGTGCCGGGTGAATTCAAATTATTTTCAAATTATCCGAATCCGTTTAATCCAATAACAAAAATAAAATTTAATGTTCCTAAATCAGAAATTATATCTTTAAAGATTTATGATATTAATGGAAAGCTGGTTGAAGAATTATTTAACAATAATTTTTCAGCTGGAAGTTATGAGGCGGAATGGAATGCAAAGAATTTTGCAAGCGGAATTTATTTCAATAAAGTAGAATCTGCATCATTCTCGGATACTAAGCGAATGATGCTTGTAAAATAAATTTATCAGTTTTATTGTATAGGTATTAAGGCGAAGCGGATAATCTGCATTCGCCTTTTTATTTTTATGAATTTTTTTAGAAGCTTAATAGTTTTAACTTTTAATTAAAAAACCAAATGGAAGACGAAGTAAAAAACAACATAGATGAAACTCCGCAATCCCGTCCGCGGCCTGATGCAGATAGACCTCTTGATGCAGAAATGCTTAAGTTTGATCTTAAGTCAATAACGGCAAGAGTTAAGCAGGAAGATGACTGGAAAAAAGATGACCATAATTCAATTACTTTAATGAAGTCGGAGAAGATGCGGATTGTCCTTATCTCTATGCATGCCGGAAGTGAAATTAAAATGCATAAATCAGAAGGTCCTATTTCTGTTCATATTTTAGAAGGGAAATTAAAATTTATTACTGAAAAAGAATTAGTAATACTTTCCAAAGGCGAACTCCTTACTTTGCATGAAAACATTAATCACTCACTTAATGCTATTGAGGAAACTTCTTTTCTTTTAACTCTTGTAAAGAAATTACAGTTATAAAAAATGAACAAATTCGTCAATTTTTGTATGCTACATAATCTTTTGCAAGACGTTCTGCAGTCGCTTTTGCAACTTCATTTTTATGATTTACATATGCCTCAAGCGTTGCATACAGAGAAGATGCAATATTTATTCTTGTAAAAGGATTTGGGGGCTCATTGGCAAAATTTGATTCCTGATAAAGTCCGTATATCGTTACTAATTTTTCGTGGTACATTGCATAATATTTATTAGAGAGGTCGGCGTATTTACCGGAAATGTATGTATTCAGCTGTCTTATCTTTTCTTTGTTATCCGGTATTGTATTGAGGTGGTCAGAAAACTCTATCTGTGCCGCTCCAATCTCAGCAAACTCAAGCATAAAAATATCTGTCATTTCAAGATTAACATTTTTAATATTCCTGTTCATATAATTCCGGCTTGTATCGTTCAGAATGGGGTCATTGCCAGCTAACAGACCTTTCGCATATTCTGATGTTGCTACAATGTAATCATTAACTTTCACTTCGTAATCTTTTATTAATTTTATCTTATCCGCATAAGGAGATTTTAACGTTGTGAAAGTATTATCGGTGAACATATTGTATCCTTCCTCTGCGCTTTTTGCCAATGGCATCGAGTTATCGAATACTTCCGGGAGATTCATTGGAGTTATCGGAGGAACCTGTGAATAAACAACAGAAGTTAATACAAGAAAAACTATCAGTGGTAAAAGAAATCGGGAAATGTTTTTCATATATGTTTTAAATTAATAACTTTTGTAAAGTAAGAAGAATGATTCTAAATTGCAAATAAAAGTATTGCAGATTGTGTAACAAATGCCTTAGTCAAAGCTAATTAAAAAGTACTTGACAATCAAAAAAACTCTTTGTAAATTTGTAGTAGGTGATACCTAATACAAAATTTTACAAAATGAATGAAATAATTCAGCAGCTCAAGAAACTCGGTTTTACAGAATACGAATCGAAAGTATTTGTAGCAGTCTTAAAAGGTAATCTTATGAGCGCATCGGAAATAGCCGATGAAGCGGGAGTAAGAAGAACGGAAGTTTACGCCTTCCTTAAATCCTTTGTAGAAAGAGGCTATTGCAATGAAATTGAGACGAATTCTGTTACCAAGTATGAGATGATAGACCCCGATATCATCATGGATAAGCTTGAGCGTGTTATTATCAAAAGAAATCTGGAGGAGATTGAGAATCTTAAAAACACCTTCAAAGTTTTAAAACCTCTCTATAAAACCTTAGAAAGCGAAAAGAGTAAGATTGTTAATATCGAGCTTATTCGCGGTTACAATCAACACAGAGAATCAAAATTTATGGAATTATTCAAACAGGCTAAGCATGAAATATTGTTCATGATTAAGCTTGAACTGCAGGTATCGGACGAGCTTGACGATATGGCGAAGGAATTTTTTGCCCGTGGCGGAGTAATAAAATCAATTTATGAAACAGATACAACTTTTAAAGTAAAAAAAGGCGAGAGCTGGACAACAGGTACTATGCAAGATTTAATAAAAGTAACATCAAAGTTTGAATCTTACGGAGAGCAGGTAAAACTAAGCAAAGTTCGCGTACCGAATATGACGATATTTGACGGCGAAACTGTGTTCATGAATATTAACGATAAAACTGTTCCGAAACATAACGAAGCAGATATAATCGTTAAGAATAAAGACTATGCTCTTAATATGGTTCAGGTATTTGAATCTTACTGGAAAAGTTCATTAACGATAAAAGATTTTAAAAAAGAAATTTCAAAATAAAATTAATTAATTTTTTTAATATAAAACGTCCCGAATTAAATAAACAATTTAACGAAACTAAAAAAAGAATTTACAATTCACTTATGCTTAAAATGAAAAAAACTTACGTACTACTCCTGATGCTGATTGCATTCACTATGAACAATTCATATTCGCAATCAGGATGGTCCTGGCAGAATCCCTCTATAAATGGAAACACCCTCAATTCCTTAAAAATGATAAATACAAATACGGGATATGCCTGTGGAAATGCAGGAACAATAATTAAAACCACGAACAATGGCGCATCGTGGATTACTTTAAATACAGGTATTGCTACTTTATTATACTCTATAGATTTTGTTAACGCAAATATTGGATATGCAGCAGGCAAAAATGGTACAATAATAAAAACTATCGATGGCGGAAGCAGCTGGCAGGCGCTAAATACAGGGACAAATCTTTGGATGTATAATATACAATTCTTAAATACTAATACAGGATACTCAAGCGGTGAAAGCGGTGTGATATTAAAAACAACCGATGCCGGTGCTTCATGGGCTCCGCAAAATTCAACTACATCTACTTTTCTTTTTGCAATGAAATTCGTAGATGAAAATACCGGTTATGCAAGCGGAAATATTGCCATAGTTGTAAAGACCACAAATGGCGGTACAACGTGGACAAATATCGGTAGCATTCCCGGAGGGCAGGCAGTTTTAGGAATGGATTTCATTAATGCTAATACAGGATTTGCGACAAGTAACGTTAATGGTGTAGATAAAACAACTGACGGAGGCACATCGTGGATTCATACACAGTTAGAAACCTCTTATGCTCCTCATATGCAAAGTGTTCAATTCATAAATTCAACTACTGGATACATTTGCGCTGGAGATGATTTCAGCAATGATAAAGCTTTTATATATAAAACAACTGATGCAGGAGCAAACTGGGTTAGACAGTTGTTTATGAATGATTCATTTCTTTACGGTATAAGTTTTCCTGAC
>JBBRQV010000003.1:0-55530 GCA_038225955.1 Ignavibacteria bacterium
AGTAAAACAATTTGCTGTTGACGGAGCACAGATTGGTGCAGCGGGTTCAGAGTTAGTTGATAATCCAAGTGTAGTCACCTCGGATAACGGAAGTGTAATAATGCTTTTTGCAGGATACACAGGTAGTTTTATCAATCCCGTAAACTATAGATTATATACTCAAAAGATTTCTTCTAATGGAGGTTCTGTTTGGAATGCAGCATTCGATACAGTTTACAGTTTAGGCCATGCTTCAGGTTTTGCTGTTCCTTTAATTTACAGCGATGGCAACAACGGAGCATTATATGCCTGGTATGACGATAGAAACTCTACAAGCGCTTCAACAGCTTATGTACAAAGAATAAACTCGGCAGGAACAAAATTGTTTCCGATAAATGGCAGCGCAGGAAATACAACTCCTGGTATGGTAAGAAATACTCAACAGGCATGTGTAATGACTTCAACCAATGAAACATATATGTTCTGGAAAGAAGCTAACGGCGGACAAACACAATTCTCCATGGTAGGGCAAAGATTTGATGCAGCAGGAAACAGAATGTGGACTGAAGCCGGATTGAATGTAATCCCACTGAGCAATAACTCTTTTGCAACTTGTGTTGTACAGGCTGGAGATTCCAATGTTTATTTATACATTGATGACGGTGTATTCGGCAGCGCAAATAATATTGTTAAAGCAGCTAAGTTCAATAGAGCAGGTACAAGTTTATGGAATAGTGGAGCCTTGATGACTATAGGTAGTTCTACAGGAGGAAAAAGTCACATGGTTGGTAAAATAAATTCTAATAAAATGAGTATCGTTTCATGGGAAGACCAGAGAAGCGGTACTGCAGATATCTATGCGCAAAATGTAAACAATAACGGAACACTTGGCGGACCTGTGGGTATCAATCAAATCTCATCTGAAATCCCCGGTGGATATGAATTAAAACAAAATTATCCTAATCCTTTCAACCCTTCAACAAAAATTAATTACGATTTAAGAAATTCTAATTTCGTAACATTGAAAATTTATGATATGATGGGAAAAGAAGTTGCAAATCTTGTAAACGAAAATCAGACAACGGGAAGCTACTCATACACACTTGATGCCGGAAGATTAAATCTTTCCAGTGGAATTTATTACTACACAATTCAATCCGGTGATTTTAAAGATACAAAGAAAATGATGCTTGTGAAATAATTTTTTATAAACTCAATGTTCCCCCTCCTTACAATGGAGGGGTTTAGGGTGGTTTAACACAGGATATGAAACTCACGTGACTATTCTGCAAGATTTGCTAACCCTTTAATGAAATTTAAATTAAAATATGCTCTTACAAATCCATCCTGATAATCCTGACGTAAGAAAAATAAAACAAGTTGTTGAATGCTTACAGAACGGAGGGGTAATAATTTACCCGACAGATACAGTTTATGGAATAGGCTGCGATATTTACAATACTAAAGCTGTTGAAAGAATTTGTAAGATAAAAGGAATCGATTTGAAGAAAGCTGATTTTTCATTTGTCTGCTATGATTTAAGCAATCTATCGGAATTCGTGACCCAGATTGATACTTCTGTTTTCAGAGCGCTAAAGAAAAACCTTCCCGGACCGTTTACATTTATTTTTAATGCAAACAATTCTGTTCCCAAAATTTTTCAGAGTAAGAAAAAAACAGTGGGAATAAGAGTACCGGACAATAAAATCTGCAGAACGATTATAAAAGAGTTCGGAAGTCCTATAATGACTTCATCAATTACTGAAAATAATGACTTTAAGGATTACCCAAATGACCCTGAAAAAATTTACGAAAAATATGATAAGTTAGTTGATATAGTAATCGATGGCGGGCTTGGGGGCAAAAACCCTTCAACTATCATTGACTGCACAAATGATGAAATACAAGTTGTAAGAGAAGGCAAGGGAATTCTCTCTTAATTTATAAATCCCCTAACACTATATGATAAAAAAAATTTTACTACTTTGTTTATTTTCAGTTTTAATTGTTTTGCACGGATGCTCCAACCGCGAATCGTATAACATTACTCTTTCGCCTCAATCAACTGAAGTGCGAGGATTGGATTCCGTTATTATTAATGCGCACATTACAAAAGATGCTTATCCTTTTATTCCTTCAAATGCATATGCAAGAAGCACATGTGGAGAGATGTTTAAGATTACACCCGACTATAACAGCGCAGCCGATATACAATTTTATTTCAAAGGTGATTATGTCGATGAGAACTGCACAAGTGATATTACGGTTCTTATAGCAAACGATACAAACGTAACCGGAACTACAAAAGTGAAAGTTCTTCCACCTATTATTGGAGGATATGTAAATACGTCTGATACAAGCAAACCACAAGTAAAAATTACGCCCGATATATTCGATTTAAAAAATAAATATTTTAAGTGGCAGTACCAGATTGATCTTGTTAGTTACTTTGTATCAAATTATATTTCTAAAATAGAAATAACTGCTCCTGCACAATTTACAAATCTTAGGGTAATAAATACTTCATTCGGAATAAAGGTTAAGATTGTCTCCGAAGACGGAAACAAGAAATGGATAATCACCCCTGAAACTGCTGACGTGAAAAACCTGAATAAAATCTTACTTGAAGCGGAAAGCAATGGCACATCAGGAGGAAGAATAATGTTTAAAGTGTTTGATAAGAATGGAAACTCAACTGATGACTTACAGGTTACCGGACCTAACTTACCGGGAAGTAAATAAAACATTTAAAACAGTTTTAATTTTATATGAAAGATTTTGATAAACTTTGGGATTACAGAAAGCCCGAAGAAACAGAAAAAAAATTCCGAGAGGTTTTGGCAAAGACTAATGCGGAAAGTGATATAGACTATTATCTTCAGCTTCTAACTCAGCTTGCAAGAACGCAAAGTCTGCAAATGAAATTTGAAGAAGCGCATACAATTTTAGATGACGTTGAAGACCAGTTAAAAACAGAAATGATTGTTCCTCGCATAAGATATAATCTTGAGAGAGGCAGAACATTCAACTCTTCAGTAGAAAAAGATAAAGCCGTGCATTATTTTTTGGATGCATACCATCTCGGAATGGAGAACAACGAGGATTTCTATACAATTGATGCTGCACACATGCTCGGCATTGCAGAAAAGCCTGCCGATGCACTAAGCTGGAATGAAATCGCAATTGAGCTAATAGAAAAAACCAAGGATGAGAGAGCAAAAAACTGGCTTGGCTCTTTATTGAATAACACAGGTTGGACTTATTTTGATAAAGGGGACTTTATTACCGCAATGGATTATTTCAATAAGAACGTTGCATATCACGCTGAGAGAAATCATCCAAATGAATTGCGAATTGCTAAATGGTGCGTTGCAAGAACTTTAAGAGCGCAAAATAAAATCGATGAAGCTTTGAAAATGCAGATTGAACAACTGGGAGCTTTAAAGGAATCAGGTGAAACAGGCGGAGGTTATGTATTTGAAGAATTAGGAGAATTATATCTGTTAACAGATGACACAGAAAATTCAAAAAAATATTTTGCGAAAGCATACAACTTGCTCTCACAGGATAAATGGCTAGCTGCAAATGAAAAAGGTAGACTAGATAGAATGAAAAAATTAAGCGAGTAAAAAAATTATCAGGGTGTTAATTCACCGGTATTTATAATTTTTTTTATTAATGTTTTTAATTTCAACATAAATCACATCAACATCAAAACACATCTTCTAAAATTTTTCTGTTTTTAATTCTTCAAATCACTTCATATTTTAAAAAAATGTGAGAGTTAAATCTGTAGCAATAATAAGCCAGTAATAGGTTATTAAAAAATACACTCCGTACAGAATTATAGTGAAAAAAATATTCTGGACAAGGTTCCTTTTGTAAAATTTTTTAATTGCAAAGAACAAATAAATAAACGGGATTATAAAAAAGAAAAGATAATATGCATAGGGAGTTATATTATCGAGTAGACTATCTACTAATGAAAATATAAGGCAGGCAGTATAAAAATGCAGAGAGAAAACCAGATGCTCGGCTATTACTTTTTTTTGCTTTATGAAAACAAGTTTTAAGATCAGAGAGAACATTGCAATAGCTATCAGATAAAAAAACGGTATCTTGCTGAAATAATTAGAATTAAACTTCTCTATAAATACATCCTTTGTAATACCTTTGTCAACAGTAACTTTCTCAATTTTGCTTTTCATAAAATCAAGGTCATCAAGAGCAAAAGAGTAGTCGTTTTGTGAAACAAGTTTTCCGACAAAGAAAACTATAATGCAGGTAAAAACAAAAAGCTTTAAAGGCTTAACGTAACTTGCGATTCTACCCTTAACATATTCATTTGATAAAAATCCGGGTTTAAAAAGTAAATACCTTATAGTTTTGAATACGTTTGAATCAAACTTGAAAAAATCTTCAAAAAAATTAAATATAAACTTGCTGATTGTTAAATCATGGGGAGAAAATTTTTTTTGCCCGCAATTGGAACAATATTCCCCTGTAAGCACAGCTCCGCAGTTTGTGCAATTTTCCAATATGCTAACGCTCTCTGTAATAGGTTATTAAATCTGTTGAGAATAAATCTGTTACTCCTGCATTCCTGAGCATTGTGATTATCTGCCCTCTGTGAAAAGTAGAGTGGTTCATGCAGTGCATAATTATTTCGTAAAATCTATTTGTAAATTCCATGCCTGCAAGATTTTGATAGGTGATATTTCTCGTTAGTTCTTTTTCATTTGTATCGCTGACTAATTTAATTATCTCTTCCGAAACTTTATGAAATGAGTCAATTGCTTCATTAAAGCTTCCGGTGAAATCTTTTATTGGCGACTGTATAAGCAAATCTGCATCTGTTTCAACTCTTAGAAGCCACAGCCACTCTGCTCCCCATATATGATACACAGTTTCCTTTATTGTGCGAAAGCTCGATGGTATATCTTTTTCAACTATGGAGTTATCTATGGTTAAAAGTAAGTCGCAGATTTTTTTATTTGCCCAGTAGTTGTAGTTTGCGTAATCGATTAAAATTGTTTTCATTAGTATTTTTACTTCCAATAATTTTTCATTATTTCACTTACCCATTGGGGCTGCTTAATTTCTTCCTTAGGTAAAAATTCTTTGAATACGGGTTTAATATCTATAACCGGAGTCCCGTTAATTGCATCAAGTCCCTGCACAAACAATGTTTTGCCTTCAACTTTAATAAGCTTTACCGTTGTCAGTCCAAGCTTGTTAGGTCTGTTCTTTGCACGCTGCGCAAATATTCCTGTCTCAGGTAAATGTTCAAGATTTCTCGGATGTCTTGCACCCGAAATAATTTTTGTGTTTTCAACTTTATCAAAACAGTAAATAACTTCAAGGTGGGAAAAATCTTCAATTCCTTTAATTGAATTTACATCTGTACTATCGTCTAACTCTATTTTGCTTATAACTTCTTCCCAGTTATCATCTTCAATTTCTGTCCGGTTGTTAACTATTTTACCTATAGGAACTAACGTAATCATTTAATCTTTTATTTAATCTCTTTGCCCGGTAGCTTTACAAAAAACGATGAGCCTTTTCCCTGCTCGCTATCGACCCATACTTTTCCATTATTAATATTTACTAATTTTTTTACGAGCGATAACCCAAGTCCGATGCTGTCTTCACCTCCTGTAGGACGAGCACTTAGCTTAGCAAACTTCTGGAAGATTTTTTCCTTATCCTTCATTGTTAATCCAGGCCCTTCATCTTTTACTTCAGTCAACACATATCCATCTTTAAAAGAGGTGTTGATTAAAATACTTTTATCCTTAGGAGAATATTTAACGGCATTGGATATGAGATTTGAAAAAACAGAGTTAAGAGAATTTTTATCTCCCATAATTATATAATCTTTCTCAGCTTCAAAATTTATTGAAATATTTTTCGTATCTGCGCGCTGCTTGTAATCTGTGATAGTAGAATTTATAATTGAAATAAGGCTTAAGTTTTCAGGGTGCACTTCCAGCTTACCGGATTCTATTTCATTAATTCTTAATAAGTGTTTTAGAATTTTTAAAACTTTTGTAGATGACTGATTTATTGATGTAATGTATTCCAGTAACTCCTCTTTTGTAGTAGTTTCCTGTTCCGAAAGAATTAAATCAGTAATGCCGTATATAGCCGAAAGCGGGTCACGCAAATCGTGAGATATAATACTTATGTAGTGGTCCTTTTCTTCGTTGAGTACATCCAGCTTTTGTATTACCTGTTCAAGCTCTACATTTTTTTCTCTTGCAGCTTCGTATTCTTTTCGGTTTTTTTCCGATTCGTATTGAGCTATTAACCCCTTACTTTTTACATGAGAGTCCGTGTTGTACAACTCACGTTCTAAGTCATGAAATTTTTTATAATGAACTAAGCCTTTTTCAAAATTCAAAGTTGCTTCGAATGACTCAGCAAGATGAAAAAGGGCAGACATTCTTATGTCTTTTATTTTTATTTCAGCTGCAATGATTTCAGCCTGCTGAAGATAATTTTCCGCCGAAGGATAATTTTTTAATTTCAAGTAGGAAATTCCCAGATTTAGCAAAGAGGTCGCCTCACCTTTTCTATCGCCGATACTTTTGCTTATTTCAAAACATTCGTTGTATTTCTCAATTGCCTTATCTTCTTTATTGAGAAAAGAAAAAATAGTTCCGATATTATTCAGAGCATTTGCTTCGTCATCTTTTTTGTGAGTCATTTTAATGAGCGTCATTGACTCATTAAAATAATCCAAAGCTTTACCGTAATTTCCCAAAGCCTTGTAATTCATTCCGATATTATTCAGTACGTTCGCTTCATCGGTAAGGGAATTATCTCTATCAATAAATTTTAAACTCTTAAAAAGATATTCGTTCGATTTTTTATTCTCTCCAAGAGTGCTGTACATCAGCCCGATATTATTCAGTGTATTGGCAACAGTTTTTCTATCCCCGAATTCTTCTTTAAGCCCAAGACTTCGTAAGTAATACTCAAGCGCCTTGGGATAATTATTAAGAAGTTTATAAACGATTCCTATATTGTTTAAAGTAAGAGCTTCGGAAAGCTTATCCGGTAAATCTTTTTTTATGTTTAATGATTTGAAGTAAAACTCGAGGCAGGTTTGGTAGCTGCTAAGACTTTGATTTATGTTTCCAATCCAATGATAAATATCGGCTTCATATTTTTTATTATGCATTTCCAATGCAGGCGACAAGGCTTCATAAAATTTTCTTAAGGCAAGATCAAACTCGGATAATACATAAAGACTCTCTCCCATTAAAATAAGAGATTTGATTTTTCCTTCATCGAAGTCCAGGTTTTTCGCAAGCTCATAAGTATCCTGCGCCGAAACCAAAGCTTTATTTGGATTGGATTTTGTTAAATCTCTGTACGAATCTATAAGGTTTGAAATTTCGTTCTTATCCATGTATGAAATGTTTCCCGCTAAAACTTTCATTACCTAAAATACAAATTTTAAATTTCAATATTAAGTCCGCCTAGTTTCATTATTCTCAGGGCGTTTGTTGTAGGACAGGGGCCGGTATATAATTTATAATCAAAAACCATGCGACTTTCAATTATTTCTTCCTTGAAGTGCATATTTCTGATAATATCAAAATCCTTGCCAAGATTTACAAGCTCTAAATCGTGTGTGGAAATTGCTCCACATCCGTTTCTATTAATTAATGATTTTATATATTCTCTACTGCCAATTAGTCTCTCGCGGTTGTTTGTTCCTTTAAATATCTCATCTATCAGAAAAAACAATGAGGGCTCATCATACTTCAGAATATTATCATAAATAACTTTCAACCGCTGAACTTCTGAGTAGAAGTAAGAAAGTCCTTCGTTAAGGCTATCACTGATTTTTATACAGGTGAAAATCCTGAATATACTTGTCGAGAAATCCGAAGCACATACAGGCGCTCCGCAAAAAGCCAGACAAAAGTTGGTTCCAAGGGTTTTGAGAAATGTACTCTTTCCTGACATGTTTGAGCCCGTTATAATTATTATCTCATTGTTAACCATAGAAAAATCATTGCACACTCTCTTATTATACATAACCAGAGGGTGTCCTAGATTTTTTGTCTGTATACCGGAAGACTTTTCTTCGATAAATTCAGGAAAGCAAAAATCAGGATTTGTATAACCATATTCAGCTAATGAATTCAGAGCTTCAAATTCGTAAAGCTTCTCCAGCCAGATGGGAAGTAACTCTTTCAATACTTGTTTTTGCTTCGCAAGCTGATTCGAAAGAAAAATATCATAGGGAATTATCGAGTTTACAATAAACCTGAAAATTGAATTCTCTCTGAAACTTAATAAATTAATGAGCCGGTTAATTTTTTTAGAGACAATTACAGGGTTTGAATTATTATCATGAAACGGCTCTAAAAATTTTTGGAGCTCAGGATTTTTACTGAAATCTGTCTTAGAAATAATTTCAAAAACTTTATAAGCTTTTAAATATTCATCGAAAATTATTTCCGAGGGACCAATTATAAGTTTTATATTTTTTTCCTGTAAACCGTACAGTATAAGAACTAATAAGTATCCTCCCACCCAATAAGACGGGACGATATTGTAAAAGTTGAGAACGAAGAAAATAATGTTAAATAAAGAAACTAAGCTGTAAAAGAAAAATATAGAATTAGAGATTTTTAAGTTAGAATCTTTCTGCAGCCAATTTACAAGCTGAGATCCCTCAAACTCTTTCTTCTTTAAGTAAGAAAATCTTAAGAAGAGCTTTTCACGGAAGCTTTTATAAGGGATTAATTCCCTCACAATACTCTGCCTGAAAATTAATTCTTCATAATTTTTTAACGGGAAAAGAAGCCATGATTTTAATTTATCGAAGCCTTCTTTGGAAAAAGTATTGTTCAGTATCCTGAGTAATGAATACTGTCCCGTAATATCTAAATCAATTTCAAACGGATGATGCGAGTCCCGGTATTCTTTTTTTGTTTCAGGAATTTTTTCCCAGTCAAGATTCATCTTTGCCAGCCGGACATTCTTTATCTTAATCCATTTTTTAATCTTATCTATGGATTGAATTAATTTACTATGCCTTGCCGCAAGAACTCCGAAAAGGAATAAATCCAAAACTATTACAAATATACCTGAAAGAGAGCCAATATAATTAAAAGCGATGTATGCAATAAGAACTCCAGCCGCAATTATACTTAGACGGTAGTAAGAAAGAGAATTACTTTTCTTATTTAAAAAGTTTATTCTTTCCGTTAGTTTATTGATAATCTTTTCTTCGTGCACAAGTATTTCGTTTCGGGATGTCATAAAGTAAAACTACCTATTTTCATAAAAAATTATAATGGCAAAAGTTAATTGAGTATTGTTTCTAATTATGATGTAATTATTATCGGCGCAGGCGCTGCCGGGCTTTTTTGTGCTATTGAAGCAGGGAAAAGAAAGAAGAGTGTTCTATTAATAGAGCATGAGGAGAAAGTAGGTAAAAAAATTCTTATCTCGGGCGGCGGAAGATGTAATTTTACTAATCTCTATGCTTCATCGGAAAACTATATTTCTCAAAATCCACATTTCTGTAAATCAGCACTGGCAAGATATACACAGCACGATTTTATTGAGCTTATCGAAAAGCATAATATTGCCTACCATGAAAAAAAGCTCGGGCAATTGTTTTGCGATAGCGCTTCAAAGCAAATTGTTAATATGCTACTTGTTGAATGCGAAAAGGTTGGTGTAGATATAAAAGTAGATTGCAGCGTTAAGTCTGTTGAGAAGAAAAATAACTTTGTAGTAAAAACAAATCTAGGTGATTTTGAATCGGGTGCAGTAGTAATTGCTTCCGGCGGGCTTTCCATTCCTAAAATGGGAGCAACATCATTCGGTTATAAAATTGCCGAGCAGTTTGGAATTAAACTAACGAAAACAAAACCTGCATTAGTGCCTCTTTTGCTTTCAAAAGAAGATTTGCAGAAATTCAAGAATTTAAGCGGAGTATCCATAGATACTGTTGTTTCGAACAATGAAGTAAGCTTCAGAGAAAATATTTTATTTACACACAAAGGATTAAGCGGTCCTGCAATTTTGCAAATATCTTCTTATCTGAAAGATGAGGAGGAATTGAAAATTGATTTGATCCCCGATAGAGATTTAAGCGAAATAAAAAACTCAACAGAAAAAATAGAATTAAAAACCTATCTGAAAAATTTCTTTGCGGAGAGATTTACATCAGTGCTAAGCGAGAATTACTTAAAATCCAAACCGCTGTATCAATACAACGAAAAAGAAACTGAAGTTGTGAAGAATTTATTAAAAAATTTTACATTAAATGCTATAGGCGATGAAGGTTACGAGAAAGCAGAAGTAACCCTAGGGGGAGTAGATACGGACGAACTCTCATCAAAAACCATGATGGCAAAAAAAGCGGTAGGTTTGTTTTTCATAGGAGAAGTTGTTGATGTTACAGGCTGGCTCGGCGGATATAATTTTCAATGGGCATGGTCAAGCGGTCACGCCGCAGCAACAAGTTTATAATTTTATGGCACACGCATTAATAATAGGCGGTACAGGAATGCTTGCAAAGGTAACTGAATACCTTTCGCAAAATTATGATACCGTTTCACTTATTTGCCGGGATGAAAAAAAAATTCTAATCTTAAAAATATAAACTCGTTAATATTAGATTATACCTATTATAAATTTCTATCTAAAAGCTTGCAATCTGCCGTAAAGAAGTTCGGGAATATAGATTTAGTTGTATCGTGGATTCATTCATCCGCTCCGCTTGCTCCAAATACTATTGCCGATAAACTTAGTTCGTATGATCACTCATTCCGCTTCTTTGATATTCCCGGTAGCGCATATGCAGACCCGTCAAAAGATAATTCAGAAAGAAAAAGTAAGTTGATTGAAAATAAAAATCTTCAGTACAGAAAAATTATTTTAGGTTTTAAAATTGAGGATAATATTTCAAGATGGCTTACGAACTATGAAATAAGTTCAGGTGTAATTGATGCGATAAGAGAAGATATAAAAGAAACGGTGATAGGAACGGTTTCACCATGGGAAATGAGACCTTAGTTTGTTTAATGAAACAAAAAACCCTGCAAGAAATAATCTTACAGGGTTTTGTATAAAAACTTATTTTATAAATTTATTCAAATTTCTTTTTAGCAAGCACAACTGCGCCGATTATCCCTGCCAGTAGCAGGAACGAGGCAAGCTCGAACGGTAACGAGTATGTAGTGGTAAGTTCTTTTCCTAAAGATTCTGCTGTTCCGATGGCGAGTGAATTCTCACTCATCTTATCAAACTTCCCGTAAAATCCGGCAAACACTGTAAATCCTAATAAGCACATTAATAGAAGCGATAGAAGTATAGCAGTAAGTTTTTTAAATCCAATAATTTCCTTCAGGTTTTCTTTGTCACCGAGATTCAATAACATAATAACGAAAAGGAATAAAACCATAATGGCGCCCATGTATACTAATACCTGAATAATGGCAATAAATTGCGCGCGAAGGAGAAGATAAATTCCTGATGTAGTAAAGAAATTCAGGATTAAAAACAGCGCGCTATTAATTGGGCTTTTGCGGGTAATCATCATAACTGCTGAAAAAACAGACAGTATCCCGAGGCTCCAGAAAAGAAATTGTTCTAATGTAAATGGCATAGATGAATAATAAAAAATAAATATACTCTTTCTAAAATAAAATTGTAATTACAAATTTTGGGTGAATTCTATCTTTGAAATTTAACCACAGAGTACACAGATTTTTGTACTCAGAGGGTGTAGATTAAAAGCTACTCAATTTTAGTAATTAATTTTTTTATCTGTGCTCTTTGCGATTATTCTCTGTGCCCTCTGCGGTTAAGTCATTATAAGGAATTTTCTGGCATGAAAATTGGTTCTAACTAACTGTAATCGCTTATTCGTTGAATATGCCAATCATTAAAAGTATTTTCGTTTTATATGTCTAAAAAACTCGTCATTATTTTTTTATTTCTTCTTGCCGTTACAGATGTTTTCGCTGTGAGTGTTTCAGAAGACACTACCTCAAACAAAAGAAAAGCTGAAGGCTTATTTATAGAAGGCAAAACCCTTGAGCTTAAAAATAATTTTCTTGGAGCAATAGAAAATTATAAAACTGCTTTGCAATATGATAAGGCTCCGGGAATTTATTATTCACTCGGAAATTTGTACTACTATCTCGGAAAGTATCAGGAAGCTTTAACCTATGTAAAGAAAGCTTTGGATGTTGCGCCAAATGATACTGAGTATCTTGAGCGACTATCATCTGTTTACATTGGCTTAAACGAATATCCTAAAGCCGCAGAAACGATTGAGAAAATTATTACATTAGATTCAAATTATACCTATGGACTTTATACTCTTGCGCGGATTTATCAGGAGATGAAGATGCCCTCAAAGGCGATTAGTATTTATGAGAGAATCACTGATAAAATAGGATACGATTATGATGTGCTTAGAAAGATGTATGACATCTATGCAGGCTTTAAGGAAATGGATAAGGCAACGGAAGCGCTTGAGGCGATTTTAAAATTAAATCCTTACAACGGAGAAATAAAGACTCTCCTTGCTGCCCACTATAGAGAGGTTGGAAGACTTGAAGATGCAGAGAGATTGTACGAAGAAGTTTTTGCAATAAGCCCTAAGGATAAAAATGTTCAGGCAGAGCTTATAAAAATTTATTTTCAAAAAAACGATAACACAAAGGGATTTCAGAAATTCAGTCAGTTACTTGGTAAGGATTCATTGGATTTTTATGAAAAAGTTCAGGTCGGAGAAGTTTACTATAGATTGATAAGCCAGGATAAAGGCGCACTAGATATCACGACAAATATTTTCACAAGTTTGAACAGCCAATATCCGAATGAATGGATTCCTTATTATTATCTCGGCGCGATAGATCTGGTAAATAATAATGAAAGCACTTATAAAGAAAAATTTAATAAGGCTTTACAGTATGGAGATACATCAAAGCAGGTTTATTTATTAATAGGTGTAACATATTTCCAAAGAAATAAAATGCAGGAGGCAAAAAATGCTTTGGAAAAAGGTCTCGCGCATTTCCCGAATGATTTTGATTTTTTAAATCTCATGGGTAATATAGAGCAGCAAAGTGGAAATCCTTCCGGCGCTCTTACATATTTTGAAAAAGCAAAAGAGCAGAATCCTGATGACGTAAATAATCTTGTTGCGCTTGCAGGTTTATATGAAACTTTCAAACGATATAAAGAATCAAACTCTGCCTATGATAAAGTTTTAAGCATCGAGCCTGATAACGCATTGGCTTTGAATAATTATGCCTACTATCTCTCTGAAAGAGGGGAGCGTCTCAATGATGCGCAGATGATGTCAAAAAAATCGTTGGAGCAGAATCCCGATAACGCTTCATACCTTGATACTTACGGATGGATAATGTTTAAGGTCAAAAAATATGAAGATGCACGCGATTATATATTAAAGTCGTTGAAGCTAAACGGAAACTCAGCGGTGGTGAATGACCACCTTGGAGATATTTACGATGCAATGGGTGATAGAGCTAACGCAATAAAATATTGGAAGAAAGCGTATGAGCTTGCTCCGGATAATCAGGAATTCAAAAGCAAAATTTCAAAGTAGTATTTTAAAATCTTCAACAATAATTTAACCCATGTCTAACCACCACAAAGTAATAATAATAGGTTCAGGTCCTGCAGGATTTACAGCGGCATTATACACAGCAAGAGCAAATTTAAATCCGATAATATTTGAAGGCAATCAGCCCGGCGGACAGTTAATGATAACGACTGAAGTAGAAAACTATCCCGGCTTCGAGCACGGCATACAAGGTCCCGAGTTGATGGATGTAATGAGAAAGCAAGTGCACAGATTCGGCGCGAAATCAATTTATAAATTTATTACAAAAGTAGATTTCTCCCAGAGACCTTTTCAAATGCACACTGAGGACGGCGAGCTTTATACCTCTGATACAGTTATAGTTGCAACAGGTGCAACTGCTAAATTACTCGGACTTGAGACGGAACATAAATTCATGGGATACGGGGTATCTGCCTGCGCTACTTGCGACGGATTCTTTTTCAGAAATCAACGTGTGATTGTTGTTGGCGGCGGAGATACTGCAATGGAAGAAGCAAATTATTTAACAAGACATGCATCGGAAGTAATTTTAATACATAGAAAAGATTCGTTCAGAGCATCGAAGATTATGCTTGATAGAGTAAAAGAAAATCCGAAGGTAAGATTTATTACTGATACAGTTATAGAAGAAGTTGTTGGTAAAGAAGAAGAATTTAAGAAAACCGTTACAGGTGTGAAATTAAAAAATCTTGTAACAGGAAATACATCTGAAATGGATATTGAAGGTATCTTCATCGCAATCGGACACAAGCCTAACACGGATATATTCAAAGACATTCTTGATATGGATGATGTAGGATATCTGGTTACAAAAAAATCTACATCGGAAACAAATATTCCCGGTGTGTTTGCGTGCGGCGATGCGCAGGATAGTTATTACAGGCAAGCAGTTACAGCAGCAGGCACAGGGTGCATGGCTGCAATAGATGCCGAGAGATATTTAGAAGCGCAGCATAAGTAAATATTTTTAAAATTATTAATTATAAAAAATGCCTTTTTATCATAAGCTGGGAAAATTCCCGCAGAAAAGACATACACAGTTCCGTCAGCCCGACGGCTCTTTGTATAAGGAAGAATTATTTTCCACTATAGGATTCGACAGCATTTACTCGAATGCATACCACATAAATTCTCCCGCCAAAATAAATTCAATCGATAAAAAAGTTGAGACGTTCAATATAGAAGAGTGGGAAGATGCTTCACTGCGCCCTTACCATTTCAAGACGAAAGATTTAAAACCTGAGAGCGATATTATCTACGGAAGAAAGCCAGTGATGTATAATAACGATGTTATAATGAGCATGTGCCTCCCTGCTTCACAGCCCGATGCGTTTTTTAAAAATGCATTGTACGATGAAGTGATGTTTGTGCATGAAGGCGAAGGTGTTCTTGAAACACAGCTTGGTTTTATGCCGTTCAGAAAAGGTGATTACATTGTTATCCCCAGAGGAATAATTTATAAATTAAATTACAAAACTCAGCCGAGACTATTAATATTTGAATCAAACGGACCTATTGAAACTCCGCGACGTTACAGAAATCATTTCGGGCAGATGCAGGAGCACGCTCCTTATTGCGAGAGAGATATTCGCAGACCTGAAGAGATGGTTACGATTGATGAGAAAGGTGACTTTGTTATCAAAATAAAAAAAGGGAAGCAGCTTACATCTATCCATTATGATTTTCATCCGTTCGATGTTATTGGTTACGATGGATATTACTTCCCGTGGATTTTCAACATAGAAGATTTTATGCCTATCACAGGTAAAGTTCACATGCCGCCGCCGATTCATCAGACTTTCCATGCGCCTGGATTTGTAATCTGTTCGTTCTGCCCGCGCCTGCTTGATTATCATCCTTTAGCTGTGCCGATTCCTTACAATCATAGCAATCTCGATTCCGATGAAATGCTTTATTATGTTGATGGAAATTTCTCGAGCAGAAAAGGTGTTGAGTACGCATCGATTAGTTTGCATCCGAATGGCATTCCGCACGGACCGCATCCCGGAACAGTAGATGCTGCGCTCGGCAAAAAAGAAACTCTGGAGACAGCAGTAATGATGGATACATTCAGACCTGTGAAGCTTACTAACTTTGCAAAGAAATGGAATGCCGATGAGTATTATTTAAGCTGGAAGGAAGACGAGCCGACAGAGTTGATTAATGAAGGACAGTAAAATTTTATGAAAATTAATTGGACAAGTGTAACAGTAGATGACCAGGATAAAGCTTTAAAATTTTATACTGAAGTTTTAGGATTTGTTGTAAAGCATGATATGGATATGGGCGGACCGAGATGGATTACTGTGGTTTCGCCTGAAGGGCATCCTGATGTAGAACTTATTCTTGAGCCTGATTCTTTCCCTGCTGCTCAAGTTTATAAGAAAGCTCTTGTTGACGCAAAAATTCCCGCAACAATGTTTATGGTAAGTGATATAAAAAGTGAGTTCGAAAAATTAAAATCTCTTGGAGTTGTGTTTACAAAAGAGCCGGTAAGTATGGGACCTGTATGGGTTGCAGTGTTTGATGATACCTGCGGAAATCTTATCCAGTTAGTTCAGCCGGTTTAATTCGCTTTGTTATAAATTTCAGTTTCGTATTAAATATAAATTTATCAGACCTGTCAGAATTAAAACCTGACAGGTCTTTTTGTTTTTAAAATCATTTTCTCCACAGTGAAACTCGCATCTCTTTCAATTCAAGCGTTACAATTCCTGCTTTCACGGCTGGGTCGTTGTTGCCAATTTCTTCAGCTTCTTCTTTTGTATCTGTTTCAATTATTCCTATTCCCATACTTCTATCAATTACAGGACCAGCCATCATCAATTTTCCTTTTTCAAGATTTTCTTTCAGGTACATGAAATGCTCACCCATTAACTGCCCATCGCGTTCAGTCATTTCTCCGTTTGTCCAATCATTAACCGGCTTTATTAAATAAAAAAATTGAGGCATAAGTTTTTTTATAATTTCTATTGTAAGAATTAAAATTGCAAAAGATTTGCTGCTACTCTTTTAAACTCATCTGTTCTCATTATGCTATCGCAGCCAGCTTTGAAAATTTCATCTCTTTCTCTTTCACCATTATAGAAGCATAATATTTTTTTCTTTTTTGATTGCTCGTTGCTCCGGATTTCTTTTATTAATTCAAGTCCGTCCTTTTTTGTAAAATCTAAATCAAGGAATATACTGTCTAAGTTTTGGTCAGTAGAATTCTTTTTTATTTCGTCGAGATTATCAGAAATAACGAGCTCGACCTGCACGTTCAGTTTCGTAAGAGTAAGCGCGCTTATTCTCACGTATTCGGAAATATCTTTGTTTTCCGTTACTAATAAAATTTTTCTTGTCATATTCATAATTCAATTTACATATTATAGAGTGGGTAAAAAATAAAAATATATTTCCCTATTAGTAGTAATGGGGAAGATTTGATTGAATTTTTGCTATCTTATAAATATATTATAGATATTTGGAATTTTAATTTTTGAAATCCTATTCATCGAAAATTCATCAAGGATGGAAAATAAAACTCTGATATTTTTTTTCATTAACGAAAATAAGGGCGCCCTCCGAACCAAAGGTTCGGTAACTCAATCCATATAAGAATTGAAAATTCAATTCTTATATGGATTGAGTTAGTCCCGATTTCATCGGGACAGGGCGCCCCAGGACGGGTATGAGAAATAAAATGCGACAATAATGTTACTATTCAGAGAACAATTAAAAGTCAAGAATTATCAGAACGCGCTGGAATTAAAGAATCCGTCAAAAATCCGTCATTTACAAAATTTATGACGAAAATATAATGCGACTTTTTTACGACTATTTGCAAGTAATAATTAACCCGCCAAAGCGGGACAGGCAATGAGCAATTAACAGAATCCGACCATTTTCCGACCATATGAAAATTTTATCTGTGCAATCTTAAAAATCATAAGGATCTGTATTCAAGAATCCGACTATTATCCGACTTTTTAATGAATTGAAAAACCTTTCAAATAATACTAACTTGAAGCCACTAAAAATCGACAAAACTTTCTTCATACTATGCCTAAATTAACAATTGATAATCAGGAAATAGAATTCAAACCGGGACAGACTATTATAGAGGCGGCGCGTCAGGCTGCTATTGATATTCCACATTTTTGCTGGCATCCTGCGCTTAGCGTTTCAGGTAACTGCCGTATATGTTTGGTTGAAGTTGAAAAAATGCCTAAGCTTGTTATTGCTTGCTCTACTCCCGCAACTGAAGGAATGATTGTACATACAAAATCAGAAAAAACGATTCACGGACAAAATGCTGTGATGGAATTTTTGCTTATCAACCATCCGCTTGATTGTCCTATCTGTGATGAAGCAGGTGAATGTAAATTACAAGACTACGCTTATAAATATTCCGTTGGTACATCACGTTATGATGAATTAAAAAATGAAAAAGAGAAGAGAGTTTCACTTGGACCTAATGTAATGTTCGATGCAGAGAGATGTATTTCCTGCTCACGCTGCATAAGGTATTGCGAAGAAGTTGTGAAAGAGCCGCAGCTTACTTTTGTTCAAAGAGGCGAGCACGTTACTATTGAAACTTTCCCGGGTAAAGAGCTTGATAATCCTTACTCTATGAATGTAATTGAAATTTGTCCCGTAGGAGCACTGACTTCTAAAGATTTTAGATTCAAAGCAAGAGTATGGGATATGTCTTTTACCGATACAATTTGTCCCGGATGCGCACGAGGCTGTAATACAAGGATGGGTGTGAGAAATAATGAACTGCTTAGAATTGAGCCGCGCGAAAATATGGGAGTAAATGATTACTGGCTTTGCGATTATGGAAGACTTGAAACAATAAAAAATAATAACAATAAAGATTTAAGAATAAACTCTGCGGCTATAAGAACAGACTCAATCAATGAGCTGGTTGACGTTGATTGGGATGAAGCAGTTTCGCATTCACTCTCTCAATTGAAAAAATATCAAAGCAATGAGATTCTTTTTGTTGCCTCTCCTTTCTCTACACTTGAAGATAATTATGCGTTGAAGAAGTTTGCAAAAGATGTTTTCAGTTCTGACAATGTTTTCTACATTCCGAATGTAAATGAGAACTTCGGGGATGATATGCTGAAGAAATCAGATATGACACCTAACTCGAATGGATTAAAACTTCTTGGTATAAATACTTATACAAGCGGTAACTATAAAGCGGTTGTAGTTTTAAACGACGATCTTTCAAGATTGCCGGGCATAGGAAAACCTGAAACAGTTATAGAGCTTTCTTCATTTAAAAATAATTCAATAAAATCTAACGTTGTTCTACCGCTCTCAACTTATGCAGAAATTAACGGTACGTTTGTTAATTTCCAAAACAAAGTTCAGAGAATAAGACCCGCCGCCGCTACGCTTGAGCAGGAAAGATTACCGGGACAGTTTTCAATGTCACGTCTTGATAAATTTGGTGCACATAATGATAGGTGGACCCATGGTGCAAGATCCAATTCAAGACCGGGTTGGAAAATTATTAAGCAGCTAGCAAAAGCTTTTGGAAGTAATTTCTCTTTTGATAATTCAGAAGAAGTTTTTGAAGAGCTTTCAAATACAGTTGAAGGAATGAATGGATATGATTATGAATCAGTCGGACATGAAGGAATTGTTGTAGGTGAAAAACCTCTGGTAACAGCTTAGAATATTTATCTATAATAGAGTAAATGTAAAAAGGCGGATGTTCATCCGCCTTTTCTATTTTTATTTATTTATTTTGATTACTTAAAATTGTTTGGAGTGTGTACTTCGCCCAGCCATGGTGCGAGATTTCCTTATCATCAGGTAACTCATTAACATCAAACCAATTCATTTCTGAAATATTATCACCTGCTTTTACATCGTAATTATCACCTGTATAAACGTAATGAAAAATCACGTGCCAGCTTTTATCCATACCTGTGAAAGATTCTATGTGGTCAATCTTTACTGCTTCACTTTCAATTCCTAACTGCTCTTTTAAAATTCGTATAGCAGCGTCATCGGGATGTTCGCCGTTTGAAATTAAATCATCGGGTATAAACCATCCCTCAGCTCCATTGTAATTCTCGGACTTCTTATATTTTACTAAAACAGTTTTACCGTTTGTGAGTAACGTTACATCGGCGACTAATTTAATTTTCTGCTCCATAAAATTTAGAAATTTATTTTTTTATAGAGAGCTGTCGTCAATCGATTCTATATAAGCAACGATTGGCTTAATGGCTTTCTTCACTGTATCTTTTTTGAACGGTGACTCAAGATTAGCATAATCTAATAAATCCAAAAACGACTGACTACCGCCTGCTTTACATAATTTAATATAATCTTTCAATGCTGCAGTATGTTCTTTCTTGGAAGAAGAGTTTATCTTTTTCCAGAATTGAAACGCGCATACCTGCGCTAAACCATAATCAATATAGTAAAATGGTTTTTCGTAAATGTGCCTTTGTTGCTGCCAAAACCTACCTTCTTCAAGTAAAGCGTTATCTTCGTAATCTTTGGACGGGAGATATTTGTGCTCAATCTCTCTCCACTTTGCATTTCTTTCTTTAGGAGTAACATCAACATTTTCATAAACCCAATGCTGAAACTCATCTACTGCAACGCAGTATGGCAAAAACTCCAATGCTCTTACTAAATGAAAATATTTAAACTTGTTCGTATCTTCTTTAAAAAATAAATCCATCCAGTCCCATGTAATAAACTCCATACTCATTGAGTGAATTTCACACGCTTCAAGAGTCGGATTAACATATTCGGAAATTTCAAAATCTTTGCTTGAGTATCCCTGAAATGCATGTCCCGCTTCGTGAGTAAGAACTCTTATATCGTCCTCTGTTCCATTAAAATTTGAAAATATAAAAGGGCTTGCGAACAGCTTTAAGAACGTACAGTATCCGCCGACTGCTTTTCCTTTTTTATTTTCCAGATCCATTAGTTCAGTATTATACATGTGCTGAAAAAACTCTGCTGTTTCAGGTGAAAGTTCGTTATACATCTTCAAAGTATTATCCAGTGTTTCCTGTATCGTGCCCTTTGGAGTTGCATTGCCTGTAGGGAAATGAATGCCTTCATCGTAGTAATAAAGTTTATCAAGTCCTAGTCTGTTTTTTTGTTTCTCTCTTAACTTTTGAACAACGGGGACAATTGTCTCAAGAATTTGCTTTCTATATGCAGCTACATCATCTGCATTGTAATCTGTTCTTTTAAGATTTGTATATGCAAGTTCTATATAATTTTTATAGTCTAATTTCTTTGCCATAGTATCTCGGGCTTTTACCAAGTCATCGTAAATTCTATCGAACTGTTCAGCATTATCTTTGAAGAAACTCCATTTGGTTTCTGAAGCTTTCTTGCGCATGGCTCTGTCGGTCGATGAAGTAAATGGACCGAAGCCCGATAAGTTCCTTTCTTCACCTTCAAACATAATTTTTGCAGATGCCATGAGCTGCCTGTACTCAGTAGTAAGGTCACTGATTTTAATCATGTCCTCTTCTATTTCCGGAGCAAAAGTTTTGACGGCAATCTCGGCAAGATTAAATAAGTGCTTGCCGATTTTTTCTTCAAGTTTTTTTCTGAACTTTGATTTTATGAGTAATTTATAAAATCTGGTATCATAGTCTTTAAGCATCGGCATTACGGAATCTATATACTTCTTCTCGCTGAGATAAAACTCATCCATCGTATTAATTGTATAGCGGATATTTGCAAGCCGCCCCATGGTATCAAACTCATCACGTAGAATATTTATTTCATGAATCGCCTCTATCTGTGCTTCGCAGTTCATTGCATTTTCGAGTTTTGTCAACTGATTTTCGAAATACTCTTTGTATTTCTCTACATCAGGGCGTTGATATGTAAAATCTCTAAATTTCATTGGTCAATTATTATTATAAAATCTTTATTTGTTAGATTAATTTATTAGCGCCAGGTTTAATTCTTCAGTTCCTTCAACAACGAAAAAACCGTCTTTTATAATATAATCTCTTGTTC
Source organism: Ignavibacteria bacterium (assembly GCA_038225955.1). GTDB lineage: Bacteria > Bacteroidota > Ignavibacteria > Tepidaquicellales > Tepidaquicellaceae > JAFDZO01. The sequence goes on from JBBRQV010000003.1 coordinate 21,620, forward strand.
CATCTTTCTTTACAGATGCAATATACTCGATGCTTTCATAGGGCAAAGTCATATCTGTATGAACGTTTGTATATGCCTGCATTATATCTTCTTTTCTTAAAATAGATTTTTCATTATCCTTTGCAATCATTTCCTTATGGTCAATTACATTGTAAATCTTATGGTCTTCCTGCCACATAAAACATGTATCACCGATTGCGAAGTGTGGTCCCATTTTTTCTATTATAAGGATAGGGAGTATATTTAGTATGTCAAATTTCTTTGCAAGCTTGTATGCAACGGTGTTTGTTCCTATGGCAAACTCTCCGAGAGGAAGTGTTTTATGCGGGAAAAGTAAATTTTCTTCAACAAATTTTTTATTCTCTTCTTCGGTGTTGAAGTTTGTGCAGCTGTACTCCTCAACGAATCCGTCTTTAAATTTTAATCTTAAATTATCGAATTTAAGGCTTCTGAGAAAAATTTCTTCGAAGTGAAGAAGTCCGTTGGTCCCGCTCAACTTAGGAGACGTAAATACTTCCCCTACGGGAATATTTTTATCTGCGCCTATGTTCAGAAAGTTTGTTTCCTGCGACGGATTTTTTAATTTGTGCATGCTTACACGAATAAACGTCTCATTGTTATCTTTGCCTTTTACTTCTACATACTCTGCAGTATCTAAAACATCAATTATATTTTTCTGAATTTTTTCCTGATGGTCAGTATCCATCATATTTATTTCAACAATGCCGTCAAATATTTTTTCAAAATCTTTACCTATTTCAGGCGATGGAAGTGAAACGGCTGTAAAGCTTGTTTCGTTAGAGCGTATAAACCTATCCATGTTTGCACGGAAATTTGTAATAAAAGTTCTGTATAGCTTTGTAAGCTCCGGACTAAGTTTAATTGTTGAAAGTTTGTTTACAGGTGCAAAAGGGCTTTCGCCAAACCGATCAAACATTATTACACCTGAAAAACCATTCAAGTGTTCTTTTACACTGTTCAGTGCAGTCTCGTAGGCCTTACCTGTATTTACAACGTAGTTTTCCGTTAAGTAAAGCGCGATATCAAACCTGTGGTCGTAACGATATTGTTTGTTTGCTGAAGTTGTTTGAACACTGGATAGCAGTGCAGTCAAGCCGTTTCTTTTTAGCTCGTTAATAATTTCCATCGAAAGTCTTTCCATCCCAATGTTTGCAATGTAGTTGACTGTCTTCTTATTAGTTAAATCTTTTTCCTCTAACGTGAATCCTCTTATGTAAGCTTTTACAATTGACTTCGCCTGTGCTTTAATTTTTTCTTCTGAGTACTCTGCTAAGTGCTGAGCAGTTTTAATTTCATTTTCCGTGATATGTTTTCCGTAACGGAATATATATCTTAAATCATTGAAATCGTTTTCAATATAAATATGCCGGAAGGGATTCATCTCAGGGTCGTAATCAGAATTCAAATTAAACATATATGATTCTGCTTTGCCTTCTGTTTCGGGCAAAGTCATAATTTTAAACAGCTCATCAAAATTTAAATTTTCTTTTAATAAAACTTCAGCAGCTTTTAAAAAAATGGAGTTGTGTTTGTGAATCTGTATTAACCTGTGCTCAAAAGCATACTCAACATACAGTTTATAATTTGTAGAGAAGTAAGTAATGAGTTTGCCAAGTTTATCTCCGAAAGTTTTAACAGCATAATCGGGATTTACATAGCTCTTGTCGTAATTATCGAGATGCAAATCTGAGAATAGGTCTTTATTTATTTCATAAAGTTCATCAAAAGTCTTACCGGTAAAATAATTATCATCATTTAGCTCTTCTTCAAGCTTAGATATTTTTAAAATCCAATTGCTAACAGTGTTTACATACGCTTCGTATTCATTTTTTTTACCTGAAGTTTTTGAACTTATTTCTGAAATCTTATTTAAAGTCTCAGAATAATCTTTTCTAATAGCCTCAGTTTTTTTTATGTACTCTTCTCTGTAATCGGACATTTTAAAATTATCTTTTATTTACCGTAATAAAACCGTTTTTGTTTCAGTTTACTCAATAGGATTTGCAAACGCTTTACCTCTCATTGTGTGTCTCTTCTGCGAAGATAAAATTAACTTTCTTAATCTTATGTTTTCAGGTGTTACTTCAATTATCTCATCGTCTTTTATGAACTCAATTGCTTTTTCCAAACTCATAGGCATTACCGGTGTAAGAATCATACTTTCATCTTTTCCTGATGCTCTCATGTTTGAAAGCTTCTTTCCTTTTGTAGCATTAACATCTAAATCATTATCTCTGTTATGCTCGCCTACAATCATACCTTCGTAAACCTGCGCATTGGGAGCGATGAATAATACTCCGCGCGGTTCAAGATTATATAATGAATATGAAAGCGCAACGCCGTCTCTATCTGAAACGAGCGAACCTGTTAATCTTGTCTGGAAGTCGCCTCTGTATTCTTCATATCCCTGAAGATAAGAATTCATAAGTCCGGTTCCTTTTGTATCTGTTAAAAATTCATTTCTATATCCGATAAGTGAACGTGAAGGAATGGAGAATTCAATTCTTACTCTTCCTGTTCCGTGATTAACTAAGTTAATCATTCTTCCTTTTTTACGTGAAAGTTTTTCAGAAACTATGCCGATAAATTCTTCATCGCAATCGATGAATAAATGTTCAATAGGCTCAAGAGTTTTTCCATCTTTCTTTCTGAAAATAACCTGAGGTCTACCAACGCTTAGCTCGTATCCTTCTCTTCTCATAGTTTCGATTAAGATAACCATCTGGAACTCACCTCTGCCTTTAACTACAAAGCTTTCGCCGTCTTCGGAGTCTTCAACTTTTAAAGCAACGTTTCTTAAAGTTTCTTTATGAAGTCTTTCTTTAATTTTATTTCCCTGTACAATTTTCCCTTCTCTGCCGGAGAGTGGCGAAGAATTTAAAGAAAATTTCATAGATATAGTTGGCTCATCGATTGCAATTCTTTTCAATGCCTTCGGGCTTTCCTTAGTACAAATTGTATCACCGATATGTACGTCTTCAATACCTGCTAAAATAATAATATCACCCGACTCAGCTTGTACTATATCTGCATACTTCACACCTTCGTAAGCCTGAATTTTTGAAACACGAAGATTTTTTGCCTCTCCTGCTTCATTCACACAGACCATTTCTTCGTTACCCTTTACTGTTCCGTTAACAACTTTACCAATGGCAAGTCTTCCTAAAAATTCAGAGTAACTTAAGTCAGCAACTAACATCTGGAACGGCTCGGATTCATCATGCATAGGTCCCGGAATTTCCGCAATAATTGTTTCAAACAGTGGAGATAAATCTGTGCCCGGTGTTTCCAAAGTTTTTTGTGCGATACCTTCTCTGCCGATTGCATATAAAACAGGGAATTCAATCTGCTCTTCTGTTGCATCAAGGTCGATGAAGAGGTCATAAACTTCATTCAATACTTCCTGCGGGCGCGCATCTTTTCTATCGATTTTATTTACAACAACTATAATTTTTAATCCGCCCTCTAAAGCTTTTTTAAGTACGAATCTTGTTTGGGGAAGCGGTCCTTCAGATGAATCTACAAGAAGAACTACGCCGTCAACCATCATTAAAGCTCTTTCAACTTCGCCGCCAAAATCTGCGTGGCCCGGAGTATCGAGAATATTGATTTTTGTGGTACCGAATTTAACTGAGCAGTTTTTTGCAGCGATTGTAATACCGCGCTCTCTTTCAAGATCCATGCTATCCATCAGTCTGTCTTCAACTTCCTGATTATCTCTGAACATTCCGCTTTGTTTAAACATATGGTCAACAAGTGTTGTCTTTCCGTGATCAACGTGAGCTATAATAGCTATATTTCTAAGATTTGTGTTTTGTGTTAAGTTTTTCATTAAATGAATTTATTTATATAAAAGTCTGATTGTTATTCGCAAGAAGCTCCCTGAATATCCAACTTTACCAACGGGGGTATAAAAGCGGTAATATTTGCTACGGGGAAATTATGGATTAATAAGATACCGAATTTATGCCTTAACATAAATGTAATTTCCTGCCCTTCTCACTGCAAATTAAGAGGGTTATGGCGGAGTTTTTGAGCACAGATGATACGAATATTGAACACTGATACGTATGATATTTTTGATGTCACTGATAAAATAAAAAACTTAATTAAAAATATTTTATCTGTGAAATCTTAGTCATCATATAAATTCCTGTCCTGCTTTAGCGGGATGTATTCAAAAATTGTGTGTTTTTTGAAACTTTTCATAGGTAAAATAACAAATTTAAAAATAAATATTTCCTACCGTTTGACATTACTGTAAAAAATTTATATTTTTGTAAACCATGAAAATCTAAATCACGGAGATATTACTTTTCAAAATATGAAAAATTATAACTTACATATTATCTCAACATTTGTCGACGCGGCTAATACAGACGCCAGAGCGAATAGTCCGTGGTTTAAGAGGAGGAATTTAGGAAACTAAATTCAGAACATACCCAACAAGTTTAAACCGCGGCATTTGATAAAAGTGACCGCGGTTTTTTTTTACCCTTCCGCGGCTCAACAAGCGAAAAAAGCTTTACATAGCACAATAACAGATTCTAACTAATTTTATAACAGTAGTTTAAATACATAAGTTTTATGGAAAATCTGAAAAGACTTTTCGGAATTCTTGGAAAATACAAGGGATACTATATCCTTTCCGGCGTTCTTCTTATATTTTCAACAATGATAAGAATGCTTGAACCGAAAGTTTTACAAATAACGGTAGATAAGCTCGTACTGCTTTTGCAGGGAGCAAACGGAAATATTAAAGTTTCGGGAGATTCGATTTCAAAATATTTATTCGGACTTCTTCCGCCTATGACGGGCAATAACGTTATGAACGTTCTCTTAACGATTGCAGGGATATTTTTGATTTTCTCTTTGTTTCGTGCTGCGTTCTGGTTTGTATCAAGCACAATCACTGCTTCATCTACTGAGAATGCAATTAAAGAATTGAAAGATAAATTATTCACGCACATTCAATTTCTGCCAATGACTTATCATTCGCAGATATCAACAGGGCAGCTTATCCAACGCTGTACCGGTGATGTTGAAACAATCAGAAAATTTGCATCTATGCAGGTTGTTGAGGCTTTAAGAATGGGAGTTTTATTTATCGGCGCTTTTATAATGATGCTTTATATCAATGTTCCGTTCGCATTTATATCTATCGGATTATGTCCGTTCATTATTCTTGGCGCATTCATGTTCTTTAAAAAAGAAATGTATATATGGGATGAGCATGAAAAAAGACAGGACAAACTTGCAGTAACAGTGCAGGAAAATTTATCAGGCATAAGAGTTGTCAAGGCTTTTGCTAAGGAAAAATTTGAGATAGATAAATTTACCGAGCAGAATGAAGAGAAAAGAGTATGGGGCTTTAAGCTTCTTAAGCTTCATTCATTCTTCTGGCCTTACTCAGATATTGTGATGTACACGCAGCTTTCAATCTGTATTTTCATGGGAGGATATTACACTCTTAACGGAGTAATTTCAGTAGGTGAACTAACAGCATTCTACACTTATTCGATGTTTGTTATTTGGCCATTGAGAAGACTTGGTCAGCTTGTGAGTGAAATGGGAATGACTTCAGTTGCAATCGATAGAATTTATTCAATTCTCGGAAGCATTCGCGAAGAAGATAAAGGCGAGATAAAAGAATCGGAAAAACTTAACGGTGAAATAGTTTTTGAGAACGTTACTTTCAAATATGAGAATCATGCCAAAGACGTGGATAAAAATGCTCTGGAAAATATTTCGTTCAGCGTAAAGCCCGGAGAGAAAATTGCATTACTTGGTCCGACAGGAGCAGGGAAGACAACGATAATTTCTCTGCTTATAAGATTCTTTGATATTCAAAAAGGAAAAATTCTTTTAGATGGTAAAGATATAAAAAGTTACACGAAAGAATTATTGAGAAAAAGAATCGGCGTTGTATTACAAAAGCCGTTTTTATTTTCGACATCGATAAAGGAAAATATTGCTTACGGAAACAGAGATGCTGAAACAGAGGATATTATCGAATCAGCAAAAGCCGCAAGCATTCATGGAATAGTTAACGATGTTTTCCCTGATGGATATAAAACTGTCATAGGAGAAAAAGGGATTAATCTTTCAGGCGGGCAGAAGCAGCGCGTAACTATTGCAAGAACATTGCTCACAAAACCTGATATTCTTGTGCTTGACGATTCAACTTCAGCAGTTGATACTGAAACAGAATATGAAATCCGTCATGCGCTAGATAAAAAAATGAAGGGTAAAACAACTTTCATAATTACACACAGGATAAATGCAGCAATGGACTGTGATAAGATAATAGTTCTGAATAAAGGTCACATTGTTGAAATGGGAAACCATGAAGAGCTTCTTAAAAACAACGGCTTCTATAAAAAGATTTACGATATACAAATGTCGCTCGAAGAAGATATTACCGATGAAATAAATGAAGTGAAAGCGAATGAAATGAATAATGAAAATGATTCAGATGATTTTAATGATGGCAAAGAAGAAAAACTTCAGAGTGAATTAGTTTAATATTCGCAGAGACACAAAACATTGTTTCTCTGTATAAAAATAAAAATTATTCTTTACTAATTATTAAATTGCTAAAATGAGCAAGCTTAAAGAAATAAAGTTTGATAAAAAAGAGTCCGTCTTTCCCTTTGTAATTCGACTCTTAAAATACAGCATGCGCTACAGGAAGAATTTATACTTATTTATTTTCTTCGTGATGTTAGTTGCAGGTATCGAGGCGCTTTATCCTATTGTATGGATGAACTTTCTTGATAAAATTATAGTGCCGGGAATAGAAAATCATAACGGCGGAAATCCGTTTGATAACTCAGGCCTGATAAAATTTTTTGGGATATATATGCTTTTAGCATTGTGCCTGGCTACCTTTGTTCATTTTTTTATAAAGAACTGCGGGAAGATACAGGAGAATGTTATGTTTGATATAAGACAGGATATATTCAAAAAATTTCAGGAACTTTCATTTTCGTACTATGATAAGTCTGCCGTTGGCTGGCTTTTGACGAGAATTACCTCCGATACGATAAAAGTAACGGAGTTGATCTCGTGGAACTTCATCGAAGTTGTCTGGGGCACATTCATGATAATCTTCTGCCTTACTGCAATGTTTATCTATAACTGGAAACTTGCATTGATAGTAGCAGTTACAATCCCCGTGCTTGTACTGGTATCTACTAAAATCAGAGAGATGATTTTGAAATATTCCAGAGAATCGAGAATGTATAATTCCATTATCACTGCTGCTTACAACGAGCACATTAACGGAGTTGAAGTTAATAAATCCCTTGTGCAGGAAGAAATAGCAAGCAGGGAGTTTGAAGTGCTTTCACAAAAAATGAAAGTCGCTTCATATAAATCTTCATACTACAATGCAATGTTTCTCCCATTGGTAATATTTATTGGTTCTATAGCAGCAGCTCTGATAATTTACTATGGCGGTTTCATGGTGCTTACTCCTGAGTCAGGCGTAACGGTTGGTATTCTTGCTGCATTCTTTGGATATGCGACATTGATTTATGAACCGATTACAGATTTGTCGCGCTTCTATTCTCAGGCGCAATCGTGTATGTCTGCAGGTGAAAGAATTTTTACTCTGCTTGATACTAAGCCGGAAATTCTTGATAGAAAAGATGCGAAATCATTCGAAAGAATACATGGCGATATTGAATTCGAGAATGTAACTTTCTACTATGAAAAAGATAAACCTGTTCTTGAAAATATTGATTTGAAAATCAAAGCAGGGCAATCGGTTGCATTGGTTGGTGAAACTGGCGGTGGAAAATCTACTTTCATAAATCTGATTTGCAGATTCTACGAGCCTAAAGGAGGCGCAATAAAAATTGATGGAATAGATTACATGGATATGACCGTTGAGAGTTTACGAAGCCAGCTTGGCGTTGTATTGCAGACTCCGCATCTATTTTCCGGAACGATTCGCGAGAATATTCAATATGGTCGTGAGCTTGCAAGTGAAGCGGAAATAATTGAAGCATTGCGATTAGCAGGCGGAGAAGAATTCATTGAACAGCTTAATGAAGAAGTTGGTGAAGCAGGTGAGAATCTTTCGCTCGGTGAAAAGCAGTTGATTTCATTTGCGCGGGCAATACTTGCCAATCCGAGAATCTTCATAATGGATGAAGCAACGTCATCGGTAGATACTTTGACAGAAGCAAAAATTCAGAATGGTATTCATGGAATAATGGAAGGCAGAACTTCGCTTATCATTGCTCACAGACTTTCAACAATTAAGAACTGCGATAGAATTCTTGTAGTGAAAAAAGGAAAGATAGTTGAAGACGGAACGCATAAAGACCTTATGAAAAAGAAAGGCTATTACTATCAACTTTATACAAAACAATTGCGCGATGAGAAGGAAAAGGAATTCGAACTACAAGGACAGCAATAAAATAATATTTCGCACACTTTGCCCCCTCCTCAATAATGAGGGTGGTGGTGGTTAACTTTAAAATAAAACGCTTATGCTCGAAAACTACAACGAAAGAAACTACAATGAGTATCCTGAAACAGTAGCGAAGTTTTATGATATCGTTTATGAAAAAATCCGCGATGCCATTGATAAAAAATTCTATATGGATAAAATTTTATCGGCTGACGGTCCCGTGCTAGAAGTCGGCGTGGGAACAGGAAGATTATTTCTGGAATCCCTAAACAAAGGCGCAGATGTTTATGGAATAGATATAAGCGATAATATGTTGAATGTATTGAAGACGAAGTTAGATAAATCAGAGCATTACAGAGTAGCGCGTGCTGATATGAGAAACTTTGACCTGAATAAGAAATTCAAATTAATTATTTCTCCGTTCAGAGTGTTCTCACACTTGTATACTACAGAAGATCAGCTTGCTGCTTTGAAGTGCATTAAGAATCATTTAGCAGATGACGGAGTTTTTATTTTTGATTTATTCGTTCCGAATCCTTCAATGATTTCAAAAGATATGGATGGTATGATGGATTTCGATGGAGAATACGAAGAAGGTAAAAAACTACAGAGGATAGTCGGGATTAAAACAGATTACATAAATCAAACAAATTATATTTCCATTAAATTAAAATGGGAAGATGAGAACGGCTTTAATGTTGTTGATAATCAATTCGGTATGAGGTATTACTTCCGCTATGAGCTTGAGCATTTAATTAAGGAAAGCGGAATGAAAATAAAAAATATGTACGGAGATTATAATTACTCTCCGCTATCAAACAAATCAAATGATTTTGTAACTGAATGTACAAAATAAATTTGATTTAATTTTACAAATCTAATTCATTGAATGAATTTAAGAAAAATCGGTTACAATTCTTTTTTTGAGGCTTACTTTAATGAGTATGCTTCAGAGGGGCAAATTCCCGGAAGAATAGCTATACAAAATTTATCAAACTTTACGGTCTATACGGAGCTTGGCGAGCTTCTCGGCGAAGTTTCCGGCAAGTTCCGTTTTGAAACAGAGAACGGCAAAGCGGATGTAAATGGTTTTCCTGCTGTAGGCGACTGGGTATTGCTCCGCGCTTTTCCCAGTGAAGGCAAAGCTATCATAGATAAAATTCTTCCGCGAAGAAATAAATTCTCACGTAAAGAAGCAGGTGAAAAAACTGTTGAACAGATTATTGCAGCTAATATCGATGTTGTCTTTATTGTGAATGCTCTGAATCAGGATTTTAATTTACGCAGGCTTGAACGTTACCTCACGACTGTAATGGATAATGAAATCAGTCCCGTAATTATTTTAAGCAAAGCTGATTTATCAAAGGACCTTGAAGCAAAAATAAATATGGTGAGAGATGTTGCGCCGGCTGTTCCGATTCATGCAATCAGTGTAAGAGAGAACACAGGACTAGATGAGCTTAGCCAATATTTTCAAAACTGCAGTACGGTTGCAGTGCTTGGTTCTTCAGGCGTGGGAAAATCTACTTTAATAAATACTCTTGCAGGTGAAGAAAAATTCTTTGTGCAGGAAATAAGCGATACATCCAATAAAGGAAAACACACAACTACCCATAGGGAAATGATAATTCTACCTAACGGTGGACTTATAATTGATACTCCCGGAATGCGTGAATTACAATTGTGGGATGGCGGTGAAGGAGTTGCAGAAACGTTTGATGACTTGGAAGCACTTTCTCTCCAATGTAAATTTTCAAACTGTCTTCATAAAGATGAACCGGGTTGCGCTATTCAAGCAGCTATTAATAAGGGTGAAATTGATGAGAGTAGATTGAAAAGCTATCTAAAATTAATGCGGGAAGTAAAGTATATAGAGTCAAAGCAGAATGTAAAAACGGCAATTGAAAATAAAAAACATTGGAAGCAAATTCATAAGTCGATGAAGGATTTTAATAAAAAGAATAAACCGGGCACTTAGTGAACGGTTTCTAATTTTATCATCTGGTCAAGTTTTCTTTTAAGCTCAACATATTCCTGCAGGCGTTCTTTATCTTTTTTTATTTCGTCAAGCTCGCGTTCGATTTGCTTGATTTTAAATTTACGTATCACTCCCATTGCCTTCTCCATAAAATTTATTTTCATATTGGAGTTACGCGCAATTAAACTATTCTTATCCGCTTTCATAAGCGGGCTTATCTCGTCACGCTCCAATACGGCAAGCGTAATAATATACTGCACTTCTTCATCATCAATATCGTTCAAGGCTTTTGAAGCATCTACTTTTCCCTCCTGAATAAATTCATCAAGGAAGTAATGCACTGCCTTCATTATCTGCTGAGTTGTAATAAAATCAACTTCGAGATTTGATTCAAGATACCCAATTACATCATCTCCGCCGCGTACAAAAATTTCAACAAGCTCAAGCTCCTCCTGTGGAATTCTTTTTCTCTCAACGTCATTTTTAATTTTCTGTCTTTCAGGAAGTACAATAGATGATTGAGGGAAAGATGGCTTCTTATCATTCTTTAAAAATTTATTCAGCTCAACCTGTAAATCACTTTCGCGAAGATCGTACACTCCTGCAATCTCTTTTAAGTAAAGTGAGCGTTTAATTGCATCGGGAATTTTCCCTATGTAAGTAATAATTTCTTTTATGAAATCTGTCTTCTGTGCAATTGTATTTAACTTGTTCTCTTTAGTATAAAGCTCTCCAATGAAATTTATAATCGACTTCTTTTCAAATATCACATTCTTAAATTCTTCAATGCCTTTGTTTTGTATAAAGCTATCGGGGTCATCACCTTCGGGTAAAGTAACAATGTCAACGTCAAGTCCGCCTTCGAGAATTAACTCAATGCCTCTCTTTGCAGCTTTTATTCCGGCAGCATCGGCATCAAAAAGAAAAATAATATTTTTTGTGTAACGAGAGATTAACTTCACCTGCTCTTCAGTCATTGCAGTACCGCTTGTTGCAACAACATTTTCAACTCCTGCCTGGAATAGCGAAATCATATCCATGTAGCCCTCAACAAAGAGCGCATAGTTATTTGCTATGATGCTATCTTTGGCAAAATTTAATCCGTAGAGAACTTTGCTCTTACTGTATATTTTTGTTTCAGGTGAGTTAAGATATTTTCCGGTAACATCATCTTCAAACAACTGTCTTCCGCCGAAGCCAACCACTTTTCCCGACTCGTTAAAAATGGGAAATATTAATCTTCCTCTGAATCTATCGTAAAAATATTTTTCATCCTTCTCACTTTTTCTTATTAGTCCTGCTGCCTCTAAATCTTCATTAGTAAAAACATCTTCCTCGCGGAAATGACTTAGTAGTCCGTCCCATCTATTGTATGCATAGCCTATTCCAAATCGTGTAAGTGTACCCGGTTTTAATTTTCTTTTCTTGATATAATCATTTACAACTTTGCCTTCATTACCGCTTACGTCTTTCATTGCGTTTACATAAAATCGCGCTGCCTGAGTATTCATATCGTAAAGCTTTGCATACTCATCATAGTTCGCAATATCTTTTTTATTGTATTGAATATCGATGCCGGCACGTGAAGCAAGTTTTTGAGCAGCTTCAAAGAAAGAAATTTTTTCAAAATCCTGAACGAAGCGGAACATATTTCCGCTTGCTCCGCAGGAAAAGCAGTGATAAACTTTTTTTTCCTGTGAGATATTCATTGATGGATTTTTATCGGGATGGAAAGGACAGAGCGCAAGAAAATTTCTCCCGCGTCTTTTTACGTGAATGTAGGTTGAAATTATATCTACTATATCATTAGCATTATTAATTTCTTCAATTTTTTCGTTAGGTATGCGCATAGGTTAATTTACAATATCTGCAAAATAATTTCCAATGCTTAATATAAGGAGTGCAATTATCAAAAAAATTTATTAGAAAAAGGAAGGGCATAATTCCGGCGAAAGAATTATGCCCTTTGGCAGCTTGCTTAAGCAAAGGCAGGGATACAACCAAACAAACTTTTTATTAACTATTCCTTTATTTTACTAATACCATAGATTTTGTAATTGTAGAGCCGTTAGTCATAAGTTTATAGAAGTAAACTCCGCTGTTTAGGTTTGCTCCATCGAATTTTAATTGGTAGCTTCCTGCTTCCTTTACACCTTCAAAAAGATTTTTCATTTCTTTCCCCGTAATGTCGAATACCTTCAGAGAAATAAATCCTGACTTCGAAATATCGAATTTAATTGAGGTTTCAGGATTGAATGGATTCGGATAATTCTGATACAAATTTATTGAAGAAGGAACAACGGTACTGATTTGAGTTACGGAAACGATGTTATCTTTTTTGAAAATTGTGCCATTCGAACCAACTGAAAATCCTTTTACGTTGTTGTTTTTCACATCACTCAAAGCTATAGAAAAAGGAAGTGTTTCATTGTTCCAGTTTGCCCCGCCGTTAGAAGTTTTAATTATGAACCCACCGGGATTAACAGCTTCATTAAAACCACTTGCATATAGTATTGACTCGTTAATAACAGTTAATGACGAAATAATACTCCCGCTATTGTTCAAAATAAAGTTCCAGTTATCTCCTGAGTCTGTAGTCTTTAATATAAATCTTCTGTAAACTATCGTGTCACCAGGTTTCTGCGGATACCATATTCCCCCAGCAGCGAAACCAATATTATTATCAATAAAGACTATTTCAGAAACACCAAAATTTGATGAATTTGGTATCTGATAAACTTCATTCCAGTTTATACCTGAATTTGTGGTTTTGTAAATGGAATGCTGGCCACCTAGAAATCCGGTATTTTCATTTATAAAACGTTTTGAACGAATAAAACTAAAAAATCCAGTTTCAATTTCTACCCAGCTCATTCCTCCGTTTGTTGTCTTTAAAAATTTGTTATCACCAAGTGAATAAAGCCCTCCGGAAATAAATCCTATATTTGAATTAATAAACTCTATAGAGTTTAGCCATACATCATTTATTCTTGCTTGGTCAATATTCCAATTATTACCTCCATTTGTACTCTTATATATTCTTGTATAAAAACCTGAATCACTGTTTATCGAACTGTGTCCTAAAATAAATCCAGTATTTTGGTCTTTGAAATATACTTTGGAAAGAAAAAAATTCGTATCATTCAGATTAATTCTATCCCACGATGTTCCTGTTGTTACAGTTTTTAACAGCATCCCATTTTCACCTACAGCAAATCCAGTATTTAAATTTATAAAGCAAACGGAGTTGAGATTTTTATTGGTTCCCGAGCTCACCTGATACCAGCCGGTTTGGGCAAAGCACAGGTTTGAGAATAGAAAAATGAATAGAATAATCCTGAGAGATTTCATTTTAATTTTATTAGGTTAATAAATAAATGGACAAAGAAATAAAACTAAAATGTAGATTAGTGGTGTATATTAAATGAGTTTAATGAGGTAGAGTGTGGTATTATAGGTTGTTTTTTATGTAGAAACGCGTATGGGCTTTTGATTTTTATAAACTTACTTAAAATTCGCCTGTACTTGAAAGGTAAAATTCCGCCCCCATCAAAAATCGGAACATTATTCGGGTTGAATTGTTTACAATTGAAATTCCGCAGGAATATTTTGTATATAATTGATATTATTGAAAACTATTATTAAGTTCTAAAGTAGAGATTTGTACTATATAACCCTTTTTTGTTAATATTTACTTAATATTTTTTCTGTATTGTTGTAAAATCCTCAATGCCGAGCCATGAAGAAAAAAATTCTATTTATCTGCGGGTCACTCAATCAGACAACTATGATGTATAAGATTTCTCAACAGTTGACTGAATATGACCAATACTTCTCACCTTATTATGCCGATGGTTTTTTAAAAATGCTGTTAAGAGCAGGGTTAGTAAACTATACTGTCCTTGGTGGAAAGTTCAGAATACAAACAGAAAAATTTCTTGCTGAAAGAACTTTGAAATTAGATTACGAAGGAAAGCAAAACGATTATGATTACATCTTCACATGCAGCGACCTATATGTTCCTAAAAATATTAAAAAGAAAAAAATTGTTTTGGTTCAGGAAGGGATGACAGACCCGGAAAAATTAAATTACTATATAACAAGATATCTCGGACTACCGCGCTACCTTGCAGCAACTTCTATGACGGGACTCTCACATGCTTACGATTTATTCTGTGTTGCATCAGAGGGGTATAAAGATTTTTTCATAAAGAAAGGCTGCAATCCTGATAAACTTGTTGTAACGGGAATACCGAATTTTGATAACTGCAAAGAAAGTTTTAACAATAATTTTCCACATAAAAATTACGTTTTAGTTTGTACATCAGATGCACGTGAGACAATCAGCTATGAAAACAGGAAGAAAACAATTCTTGATGCAGTAAAAATTGCAAACGGAAAGCAGTTAATTTTCAAGCTTCACCCAAATGAAAAAGCTGAACGTGCCACTAAAGAAATAAATATGTATGCTCCCGGAGCATTAGTCTTTGCCAAAGGAAATACGGACGAAATGATTGCAAACTGCGATACTTTAGTTACGCGATACTCAACTGTTGTATATGTCGGCATAGCTTTAGGAAAAGAAGTTTATTCGTATTTTAATATTGATATGCTTAAGAGGCTTACACCTATGCAGAATGGCGGCAGCTCACACCTGAACATTGCTGAGGCGTTTCGAAAAAGAATTGTACGGGAAGAGCATTTCGTAGCTGAACCTGAATATATGGATTCGTTTGGAACAGCAAACACTATATAACTTTAAATTTTGATTTTACTTGTTATTAAATCACTTATTGAGAGCGTTTTTGTGGAGTTTGGATTTTTAATCTCGTTAGAAATCATTAATTTTGGAGCTTAGTAAGTTTATTATTTTAGATATTATTTAATTGGATTCCGACGGTAGTTTAAATATATTAATTGTTGTACAGGCGCGCACCGGTTCCTCCCGTTTGCCTGATAAAATTATGCTCCCCCTTTCCGGCGAACCACTCCTGGTACGAATGATGGAAAGAGTTATGGCTTCAAAAGCTGCAACAAATTTCGTTGTTGCAACATCTACAGAAGAGGAAGATGATGTTGTTGAAGAACTCTGTGAAGATTATGATTATAATTGTTACAGAGGAAGTTTGGAAAACCTTCTCGAGAGACATTACAGCGCAGGACTTGAATACAAAGCAGATGTAGTTGTAAAAATCCCTTCAGACTGCCCGCTGGTTGACCCCCAAATAATAGACAAAGTAATTAATTATTACAAAGAGAATAAAGATAAATTCGATTTCGTAAGCAATCTGCATCCTCCTACTTATCCTGACGGCAATGATGTTGAGGTAATTCCGATGCCGATATTAAAAATCACCTATGAAAATGCTCTTCTAAATATGGAAATAGAGCATACAACTCCGTACATTTGGGAGCGTCCCGACGAATTCAGAATTGGCAATGTTACCTGGGAAACGGGATTGGATTACTCAATGACTTATCGCTTTACGATTGATTACAAAGAAGATTATGAATTTGTAAAAACCGTTTATGATGAGCTGTATGAAGATAATAAATTATTCGGACTGGATGATATTCTTAAACTGCTTGAAGAAAAACCTGAGATAAAAAAAATTAACGAAAAATATGTTGGCGTAAACTGGTATAGAAATCATCTTGATGATTTGAAGACCATTTCACCTGACGATACAAGACATATAGAATTTTAATATTTTAATATTAATAATTAATGGATTCAAATAAACTTAACGAACTTAAAAATAGAGCATACAATGTGCGTGAGCACATCATTAGGATGTCCACGGATGGCGGTTGTTTCATTGGTGCCTCGCTTTCATGTGCAGATTTAATTGTATACCTTTACGATTCATACTTGAATGTCACAAAAGATACTTTAAAAGATCCGAACAGAGATTATTTCTTTTTATCTAAAGGCCACGATGTGCCTGCACTGTACGGAACATTTGCAGAAATCGGATGGATTGAAAAAGAGAGATTGAAAAATCATCTAAAACCTAATGATTTTATTTACTGGCATCCGAACAGAAATATTCCGGGAGTAGAATTTCATTCAGGTTCACTTGGGCATTTACTGAGTGTTGCCATAGGTGTTGCCTTGGATTGTAAAATGCGAAAACAAACTAATAAAATTGTTGTTGTGCTTGGAGACGGTGAGCTTAACGAAGGAACAATCTGGGAAGGCTGCCTGGTTGCTGCAGCAAAGAAACTTGATAACTTAGTTGTTGTTGTAGATAGAAACCAATTCCAGGCAAATATCAGAACGGAAGAATTAATTCCGCTTGAATCAATAGATAAAAAATTTGAAGCATTCGGATGGAATACCCATAGGGTTGACGGACACGATTTTGAAAAAATGGATGATACTTTTAAATCAGTAAAGCTTGGTGAAGGAAAACCGAACGTAGTAATAGCAGATACTGTTCGCGGTAAAGGACTTCCAAGCATTGAAGCAAGAGCAGACAGATGGTTTGTAAACTTTAAGCATGAAGAAATTGAAATGCTTTTGAAAGAGCTTCACGGAGAAGAGAAAGCAAATCTTACTTCAGAAACTATAGTAGCAAGATAAAATTTTACAATAAAATTCCACTAATAAAGTTGTAAAAATTTGAGTAAAAACCCCCTAAATATTGATTCTCAAAATTCAGAAGAGACTATTCATTCAATAAATGAATACATCAAACTTGCCCTTAAAACTAAGGAAAGTGATATGCCTCTTGCGTTGAACTATGCAAAAAAAGCAGTAAGGCATTCTTTAAATATCCCTTCAGAGGAAGATTTTGATGCGGTACTTTGTAAAAATTCCGCTGAACCTGTTTCATCCCAAAAAGAGTTTGCAGATGCAATACATACATTGGCTGAGTGTGAATTTGAAAATTCAAATTTTGACAAAGCTATTTTTTATTTAAGAAAAGCTGAAAAGCTTTATGATGAACTTAAAGATAAGAAAGGCTCCTGCGAAGTTTGTATTTCATTCGGAAAAATTTATGTTCAGAAGGGTGAATTTCAAACAGCTATTAATTATAATTTGCAGGCTCTGAAAATCTCCGAAGAGATAAAAGATGTAAAGAGAATGATGGGTATAATGAACAATATTGGATTTAATTATTGGAACCTCGGAGATAATACAAAAGCGTTTGATTATTTATCACGAAGTCTTGATTACAAAAGACAGTTCGGCGGTGGTCTGGATATTGCAAGAAACCTGAACAATCTCGGATTGGTTTACAACGCAATGGGTGATTTCGCTTCTGCGCTTCAATGTTATAAAGAGGCTTGTAGTATAGTTGAGGACTTAAAAGAAAAGAAAGGCGTTGCAATTATTTATATGAACATCGGTTTGCTTTATGTTAAGCTCTATGATATGGAAAAGGCAAGTATGTATCTAAATAAAAGTCTTGAGATAAATCTGGAACTTGGTTATAAAAAAGGATTAGGAGAAAATTATATTAATATGGCTCTCCTAAACAGACGCATTAAAAATTATGACGAAGCATTAAGGTTTGCGTATAAAAGCTATGAGATTGCAAATGAAATAGGAGATAAGAAAGTAATAGCTTTTTCGTATCAGGAAATTTTTAAAGTTCTTGCTGAAAAGGAAGATTACAAAACAGCTCTTGAGTATGCATGGAAATGCTACAACTTAAGAAAAGAGATTGACCATAGGGCAGGTGTTGTTGAAATATGCCATATATTGTGTGAGCTTTTTTTAGAAATGGATGAGCTTGATAAAGTTTTAGAGTTGGCAGAAGAGGCTTTCAGTATTTGCGAAGAGGCCCAAATGAAACAGGATAAAATAGGAATACATTTAATCTTTGCGAAGTATTATGAAAAGACAGGTGACTATAAGAAATCTGCATTGAATTATAAACTGCACAATGATTTAAGAAATGATTTTTTCTCTGAAGAAGCAAGAAATAAAGTTGGTAACCTTCAGGCAATTTTTGAAATTGAACAGGCAAGGAAAGAATCGGAAATATATAAACTTAAGAATATTGACTTAGCAGAAGCAAATAAAAAGCTTGAAGATATGAATCAGGAGAAGAATGAATTTTTGAATTTAGTTTCGCATGATTTAAAAAATCCATTGCATTCAATTTACGGCTTTTCCAATATTCTTGTTGAAGATATAAGCACACTTTCCACCGAAGAAGTAGTGGACTTTGCCACCAATATTAATATCGGCTCTATGGCAATGTTGGACCTTGTTAATGAAATCTTGAATTCCGATTTAATGGAGTCGGGCAGGTACGAATTAACAAATGAATTAATTGATTTGAATATATTGGTAAAGTCATTGATTGCAATGAATAAGTTTCAGCTAAAGCAAAAAGGAATAAAAATATTTTTTGACGATAAAATAATTGCTCACGTTTTCAGTGATATAAATGTAGTCAAACAGATTTTAAGTAACCTTGTATCAAATGCAATAAAGTTTTCTCCGGAAGGAAAAAATATATACATCAATATTGTTCATGACAAAGTAGATTCTTCAACTTCTGTTGAGGTTAAAGATGAGGGACCGGGAATTTCAGAAGAAGATAAATTAAAATTGTTCACAAAGTTTGGTAAGCTATCGGCTAAACCGACTGCAGGTGAATCTTCAACAGGCCTCGGACTTTCAATTGTACAAAAACTTTGCGCTATAATCGGCAGTAAAATACTTTGCAAATCAGAAATTGGCAGAGGAGCAAATTTTATTCTACACATACCCACTACACCTTTGAAAACTAAAAAATAATTATACCATTTTAATGACATACGAAGAAATTCTTAAAAGACTTGTTGACGAAGACGAAAGATTTATTGTAATGACTGCGGAGAACCGCGCTGCAATCAGAAATCTTCCAAACCAAATCGGCGATAGATTTATAGATACAGGAATTACGGAAGCAACTTTAGTTGGCTCTGCTGCAGGTCTTGCACTAAGAGGCAGAATACCGGTAATACATGCTCTTGCTAGTTTCCTGACAATGCGCGCATTTGAATTTATAAGAACGGATGTGGGGATTGCAAATCTTCCTGTGAAAATAGTCGGTGGCTTTCCGGGATTTTTATCCGATGGAAACGGCGCAACACATCAATCTCTTGAAGATGTTTCTTTAATGAGAGGAATTCCAAATGTAAACGTCTGGTGTCCCTCTGATGAAGAAGATATGCTTATAGGGTTGGAAACAATTTTGAAAAGTGATTCACCTTATTACATTCGTTATAACAATACAAAATCAGCAGTTACTCATAATAAAAATTTTGAAATAGGAAAAGGCGAAGTGATTTCAGAGGGGAGCGATGTTGCAATTTTTGTATACGGAATATTACTCGCTCAGGCAGTTGAAGCAAAAAATATTCTTGAGGCACAGGGAAAATCTGTGAGACTGATTAATCTAAGAACGGTTAAACCAATTGATGGAGAGCAAATTTTAAATGCTGCTAAAGAATGTAAAATGATTGTAACTCTTGAAGACCACTTTTTAATAGGAGGTTTATACTCAATTGTTGCTGAATTATTTTTGAGAAATCAAATAACGGCAAAGGTTCTTCCGTTTGCAATGGATAATAAATGGTTCAAACCTGTATTATTCAACGATGTTTTAGAATATGAAGGCTTTACAGGAAAACAAATCGCAGAGAAAATTAGTAAAAATTTTTAACAATTAGAAAATATAGAAATATTATATTTAGTATTATAAATTATGGCAAACAAAGTAGAGTTTAATACAAACTACCCCGATATAACTAAATCAAACGAAATTTTTTCACGAAGCGAAGGTTTAATTCCTGCTCATACGCAGACTCTTGCAAAAGGTCCGGGACAATGGATAAGAGGTGTTGCTCCGAAATATCTTGTAAAAGGAAAAGGCTCGCATGTATGGGATGCAGACGGTAATGAATACTTAGATTACAACATGGGCATCGGCCCTATTTCGCTTGGTTACTGCTACGATAAAGTTGATGAGGCAATAAAAAAACAATTGGAAGACGGCATTACATTTTCATTGATGCATCCGCTTGAAGTTGAAATTGCTGAGTTAGTAAAATCAGTTGTACCAAATACTGAATCAGTCCGCTATTCAAAAACAGGCTGCGATATTACTACTGCGGCGGTTCGTTTAGCACGTGCTTTCACAGGAAGAGAAAAAGTTTTGTGCTGCGGCTATCATGGCTGGCATGACTGGTACATTGGTGTCACCGATAGAAATAAAGGAATTCCCGAAGCGGTGAAAGATTTAACCTATACAATAAGCTACAATGATATTCAGTCGGTTAAAGATTCTATTGATAAAGATACAGCTTGCGTTATTCTTGAGCCGTTCGTTTTTGAAGAAGAAAAAAATAATTTTTTAACTGAATTAAGAAAAGTCTGCGATGAGTATGGAACGCTGCTAATCTTCGATGAAATGTGGACGGGATTTAGAATCGCCAAAGGTGGTGCGCAGGAATATTTTAATGTAAAGGCTGATCTTGCCTGCTTCTCAAAAGCAGTTGCTAACGGAATGCCGATTTCGATTCTTACAGGAAGAGCGGATGTGATGAAGCTATTAGAGAAAGATGTTTTCTTTTTCACAACATTTGGCGGTGAAGCACTTTCACTCGCTGCAGCGAAAGCAACATTAAACGAAATTATACAAAAAAATCTGCCCGAGGTTTTAGACAGGCAGGGGAAGAAATTAAAAGACGGTTACAATAAAATTACTGCAGAGCTTGGAATGAATTATACATCATGCTCGGGTTACAATTGCAGAACTATTATGACTTTCAACGGAGATTTATCCGGGTGTAATCCTCTTGAAATGAAATCATTAGTTCAACAGGAAATGATAAAGCGTGGAGTTTTATGGGGAGGATTTCATAATATGTGCCTCTCACATACTGACGAAGATATTGAGTACACTTTAAAAGCATACCGAGAAGTTTTACCAATCCTGAAAAAAGCAGTTGCTGCAAAAAATGTAAAAGGATATTTGAAAGGTGAAGCTGTAGAACCTGTATTCAGAAAGACTACGAACTTTAACATGAAGCCAAAGATAAAATAAGCAACAAAATAAACAAACAAAATGAGCGATTTATTTTCATTAAACGATAAAGTTGCAATTGTTACAGGAGCGCTCGGTCTCATAGGGAAAAACCATTGTTTTGCTCTTGCTGAAGCAGGCGCAAATGTAGTTGTGTGTGATTTAAACGAAGAGATGTGCGATGAATTTGCAAAAAATTTACCTAATGATTCAATTGGCGTCGGAGTAGATATTACAAATCCTGATTCGTTAAAAAATTTACGCGACGAAGTTTTAAATAAATATGGTAAGATAGATGTTCTTGTAAATAATGCTGCAATAAACGATATGTTTGAAAATCCGTTAGCGGCACTTGAACAGTCTAAATTCGAGAATTATCCGCTGGATATGTGGAAGAAATCTTTAGAGGTAAATGTAACGGGAATGTTTTTGTGCTCTCAGGTTATAGGTACTGAAATGGCTAAACAAAAATCGGGCAGTATTATAAATGTTGCATCTACCTATGGAATGGTAGCGCCCGACCAGTCACTTTATAAAAATGAAAAAGGTGAGCAGACTTTTTATAAATCACCGGCATATCCTACGACAAAAGGTGCAGTGATTTCATTTACAAAATTTCTAGCAGCTTATTGGGGAAGTGTTGGCGTAAGAGTAAATACGCTTTCTCCCGGTGGAGTTGAAAATTCACAGAATGAATTTTTTGTGAAAAACTATTCTGCAAAAACTCCATTGGGAAGAATGGCTCAGCCAACTGATTATAAAGGCGCAGTTGTTTTTCTTGCATCGGATGCCTCAGCATATATGACGGGAGCAAATTTAGTGGTCGATGGCGGCTGGACTGCCTGGTAACAATTTAATAATACGATTTTAATGAAACATTATTTATATTTTTGCAGTTTAATTTTAAAATAATAAAATATTATGGCTAAAGTTAAAATAGCAAACAGATACATAGGAGATGGTGAAAAAGTTTTTGTTATAGCCGAGATAGGCATTAACCATAACGGCTCGCTTGACAATGCATTGAAGATGATTGACGGAGCAAAATCTGCCGGATGTGATGCCGTAAAATTTCAAAAGAGAACTCCGGAACTTTGTGTACCTAAAGACCAGTGGCTTATTGAGCGCGAAACTCCGTGGGGAAGAATGACTTATATTGACTACCGCCATAGGGTGGAATTTTCAAATGACGATTACAAAATTATTGATGAATATTGTAAGGAGAAAGATATTCTGTGGCTTGCTTCATGCTGGGATGAGCTTTCAGTTGATTTTATGGAGCAGTTCAATCCGCCTTTTTATAAAGCAGGTTCAGCGTCACTCACGGATATAAATTTATTAAAAAAGAAAAAATCTACCGGCAGACCTTTAATGATTTCCACAGGGATGTCAACGCTTGATGAAATAAAAAAAGCTGTTGATTCTATAGGCACAGATAACTTAATGATTGCGCATTCTACTTCAACATATCCTTGTAAGCTTGAAGAGCTGAATATTAATGTTATTAGAACTTTAAAGGAAATGTATCCTGAAGTTCCGATCGGATACTCAGGACATGAAACAGGACTTGCGCCGACATGGGCAGCTGTCTCTGTAGGGGCAACGTTTGTTGAGCGTCATATTACTTTGGATAGAGCAATGTGGGGAACTGATCAGGCAGCATCTGTTGAGGTTGGCGGTTTCTTCAGACTTGTTGAAAATATAAGGGATATAGAAATGTGTCTTGGTGACGGGGTGAAAAAATTATACGAATCAGAGCTTGCTCCAAGAAAAAAACTGAGAAGAGTTTCTTGAATTTTTAATTTATATAAGCTCTTCCATTTTTTCGATAAACCAATTCTTACTCCAGAAATTTGTGTTTAAATCTTTCGCTTCTTTATAGACGGCATAATCCAGTTTCTTCATATTCATTTTTGCATTAGTAATATTACTAGCATACTTCAGCCATTGCTTTATTCCATTTACTAATAAATCCGGAACATCTTTGTTTTCCGAAATAAAGTGTTTGAAAGAATCTAAAAGAGAGTTGGCAGATTCAAACGAATTTGTTTCGTAATAATTCATAAAATAATACATTCTTGCCCTGATTTTTACCACAATATCGTTTAGCTCTACTTTGTTCAGGTAGTCTATTGAACCCGAATAATTTTTTTTGAAGAACTGAATTATTCCTCTGCAAAGATTAATAATATTATCCATTACTTCTGGCGGAACTTTCTTGTAATTTTCTTCTGCAAATCTCTCAGCAAAATCAAACTCCTTACATCCTGTTGCAATTGTAAATATGTTGTAAAATTTTTCGGGATAAAAATATCCGCCTGGCTCTAAAGGCATGATTTCCAGACCGAGAAAAAACTTATTCAACTCAAAAGCTTCTCTCATGTATTTTGCATCTTTATATCTTAATCCACCGTTTATTGAGTTTATCAATGCTGACCAGATGTTATTGTTTTCTGCCCTGCTTAAATTTTTGTGATAGTTTAACGCAAGTTCTTTTAGGTTATAAAAGTTCTCTTCATTCCCGTAATCCGTGCGCACAATATGCATATAATAAAAAAGTGCAAGATATGGGAAGTGCATGTAGTTTTTTTCTTTAGCTGTTTCAAGAAATTTTTTTACGTTAAATGTTTTTATGAATTCCTCCGTAACGTCATATTCGGGTTTATAATTAAAAACTTCTTTATCGTATGCTATTTCATTGGCAATTGCAAAGAACTCTCTGTAGAAAAAATTAAAAAGACTATCTCCAAGCTCAACTGAGTAATCAGAGTAATTTCTCATTTTTGATGTACGGTAAACTTCCACCAATTCCTTTACTAAGGAAAGTTTTGAATAATAATTTATTTCTCCGTCCTGTTTGTTTTCCAGCTTGCTTAATTCCTCAAGTATGTATTTTTCAGCCAGCTTAAATTTATTGCGCTGCTTTACTTCCTGAATAATATTTAATTTAAATTCGAATTCATTTTTCTCGAGTCTGCTCACGGCGAAAAATTTTCTTATTAAATCCGTCATTTCGGACATTCGCGTACGCAGGCTTGTTTCGTTATATGCCTTTTCGGGATAAATTTTCTTGAAGAGTTTCTCACGATGCAGATTTTTATCGGTATAGTCGGGCGCGTGTTTTTTAATTGCTTCGAATAATTTTATTATAGCAGCGTTTGTATTAAAATAGGGAGAGTTAATGAATAGCTCGAATTTTTTTAGTTCTTCTTTGCTGAGTGTCTTAAGAAGGTCAATTGCAATATTGGAGAACATGAGGATGTTAAATTATACAAAGATAGAGTTTTTTAGTGAGAGTTTAAAATAAATAAAGTAAATATATTATCGTATTTCATAATGAGAGTAGAAAGCATAAATAACTCCAACCTTCACAACATAAACAAAATTGATTCCACCTTTATAGTTGAATCAAAACTGAAACTAAAATTTTCTGAAGGTAAATTCTCCCATGAAATAGAATCTGTATCTCCTTATAAGAAAACTTATGAGTATGAGCACCCTGATTATTCAACTTATATTGATAACGAAACAAGAACAGTTTTCTTTGCCTTCGAAAAGAAAAAACTTGTAGGGCAAATCGTTCTTTTGAAATACTGGAATGGATATGGATATATTAATGATATTCGAGTTAAAGATGAATTAAGAGGAAAAGGAATCGGCAAAGCATTAATGCAAAAAGCAATTGAATGGGCAAAGGGAAATAATTGCATAGGCGTTGAAGTTGAAACTCAGAATATAAATGTAAAAGCGTCTATGTTTTATGAAAAGTTGAGATTTACACTGGGGGGAGTTGATATGTTCAGATATAAAAATTCACAAAAAGAAAAAGATGAAATTGCCTTAAACTGGTATCTGCTTTTCTAAAATGCAATCTGTGAACAAATTAAATCTCAAGAGAAATAAATTTCAGTTTTTCCTATCTCAATATATTCTCATATTACTATATGAAAGTAAAAAAATTCACCTGCATTAACTGCGGAGCGCCGAAAGTAAATGAATATACTGAGCCATACATAATGTGTGACTACTGCGGTTCATTCACCGATATAGATTACACTCTTGGATTAAATTTCTGGACTGCTGCTCCCGAAAAAACCCGGAAGTATCAGATGGAAAAAATAGATTATACGATGCGATTGAACCAAGCACAGCAAAAAGGGGACAAAGTTTTATATAAAAAATTGCAAGGGGAGTTTTGGGATGATTATTATAAATTTTTCCCTGAGTACATTCCACCTTCTATTGACACCGGTGAAAAATATAAATTGTATATGGAAGTCTGTGCCGAGTCAAGCACAGATTATGCATTCGATACACGATGGAAAGGGAAAGACACAGAGCTTGCACTTACTCAGCAAAAGTTATCTTACTATACAGATGCTACCGGAGCGACTAAAGTTTCAGGTGAAACGTTTTTTCCTATGGCAGATTTTTACATTGGTTATATAAAAGAGTCTTTCAAGGATTTTTATGGTAACCCGGAATATGCAATTATGAAAGAGCTTCTTCCCGAAGCTGTCCATTTGAAAATGAAAACCTCTATGTTTGTGCAAATATGGCTGCCGTATTTATCCGATGCAGATGCAGATAAATTTTTAAGTTCTACCGGATTCAAAATTCAGTATGTAGATTTACAAACTCCTGATGGAAAAAAAGGAAACTGTGAGCATTGCAGCGCGGAAATCTTTATCCCGGCAGGTTCGTACAAAGTTTATTGTGAGAAGTGCAGGAAGACAACAAAGGTAGAATCATTTTTTAAATGTATGTCGTGTGGAGCAGAAAACAATGTACCTGAAAATCCTTCCAAGCCTATTGACTGTGCCTACTGCGGCGTTGAGAACAGATTAATTCAACCGCTCTTCGGATAAATCATTTTTTGCATTTAATAGGGAAAGTATAAACATTATTTTTATCTATGTCTTTACAACTTACATCGACAATTGTAATTGTTGCCTCAGCTTTTTTAATGATAATTTTTGAAAAGCTCTTCCCATATACTAAAGGACAGAAGCTTTTCCGCGAAGGTTTTTTCAGTGATTTTATTTTATATACAATAGTTCAGAGTTATGTTCTTGGTCTTATTATCTTTGCCTTCCTCTATTATATTAAAGTACACACGAATTTATATGACTATAGTATTGTGGGCAATTGGCCTGTATGGATACAGGTTATTTTCTTCGTAGTCATTCATGATTTTTATATTTACTGGTTCCATCGCTGGCAGCATAATAACTCTACGCTATGGAGAATACACGAAGCGCATCACTCGCCGCGCACAGTTGATTTTCTCTCAGGCTCACGTTCGCATTCATTTGAGATTTTAATAAATCAGACTATAGAGTTTGCCCCGATAATTTTACTCGGCGCAGCTCCCGAAGTTGCCATATACAAAGGAATGATAAGCGCTATATGGGGAATGTTCATTCACTCTAATATCGATGTTCGTCTAGGCAAGCTGCAATATTTTATTAACGGACCCGAAATGCATCGCTGGCATCACTCTGACGACGAAGGGAAAGAATATCAGAATAATTACGGGACTAAGCTTGCAATATGGGATTGGATGTTCGGCACAGGATTTTTACCTAACCCCAATGAACGCAAACCAATTAAGTTTGGGCTTAGAGATACACCTGATTACCCGCTTTCTCCTATAGAATATGAAAAAATTCATCCCGTGCACATAGTGAAGGTTGTATGGCATGATACAGTAAGCTATATCAGGCAGCATTACTTTGCATTCAGAAAAAAAGGTTCATCTGATGCTGTGACTGAATATATTGAAGATAAAAAACGGGAAAAGGAAAACAAGAAAGGAATAAAGAATCTGAAAGGAACGGAAGATAAAGTTTAATAAAAACTAATTAGCTTTAACTTCAGTAACTAATTTCTGCAGAACACTCTTCGCATCACCAAAAAGCATTTTTGTTTTATCGTTATAAAACAGCTCGTTATCAATCCCTGCATATCCTGCGCTCATACTTCTCTTATTAATAATAATATTTTTTGCACTCTCTACATCAAGAATCGGCATTCCATATATAGGAGAATCTTTATCATTCTTCGCTGCGGGATTTACAACGTCGTTTGCTCCTATGACAAGCGCAACATCAGTTGTTGCAAACTCGGGATTTATTTCATCCATCTCTAATAATTTTGGATAAGGAACATCTGCTTCCGCTAGTAACACATTCATATGTCCCGGCATTCTTCCTGCGACAGGATGAATTGCATATAGAACTTCAACATCTTTTTCTTCCAGAGCTTTTTCGAGCTCATGGCATACATGCTGTGCTTGCGCAACAGCAAGTCCGTAACCCGGTACGATAATAACTTTCTTACTGTAGCTCATCAATACCGCGCAATCTGTAATTGAAATTTCCTTTACAGTTCTTTGCTCTACTCCATCGGCAGATTTTTTCTTTTTAGGATCCGAGAACGCTCCAATAATAACATTTGTAAGTGAGCGGTTCATAGCTTTGCACATTAGAATAGTAAGTATCGTTCCAGATGAGCCGACTAATATACCGCCTGTAAGCATTGCCTGATTATTATATAAAAATCCTCCGCACGCTGCGGCAACACCAGTGAATGAATTAAGAAGTGAAATCACAACGGGCATATCTGCTCCGCCGATTGGCAATACAAACAGAACACCGTACACCAATGAAATGGCACTGATGATAAGAAGCAAATTAAGATTTGCATTCGGCTGCATCATTAAATAAACCGAGACTCCGATAATAGCAGCCATAAGAACTATATTCACAGCCTGATGTGCAGGCAGGTAAATATCTTTCATTTTACCTTCAAGCTTTCCCCATGCAATTATACTTCCTGAAAAAGAAATACATCCTATGATAGAACCAAGAATAATTGTTATTGTAATGCCGTTGAAAAGATCAGGTGAAGTATCGTGTAGTAAAACGTGATTGGTGTTATAATGAGAAAACTCTACGATTGAAATTAATGCAACACATGCAGCGCCTACTCCATTGAAGAGTGAAACCATCTGGGGCATTGCAGTCATCTGGACTTTTTTTGCCATTAGTGTTCCAATGATGGTGCCTATTGTTATTCCGCCGAATATCCAGACATAATTTCCTAAAGGTTTTCCCTCGGGACTTTTATAAAGAAAAATAGTTGTGAGTACTGCAAGGAGCATTCCTGCTGCAGCAATTAAATTTCCTTTGCGCGCAGAGTCAGGCTTGCCTAAGAATTTTAATCCTATTATAAAAGCTATCGATGCTATCAGATACGATATTTCTAAATAGTATTGTGCCATTTACTTTAAATTAAGCTTTAGGTTTTTTCTTGAACATCTCAAGCATTCTATCAGTTACAACAAATCCACCAACAACATTAAGTGTGCCGAGTATCACCGCAATAAATCCGAGTATAAGAGATAAATAATCATTGCTGTCTGCAAGTCCCATTACAATCACTGCGCCTACGATAACAACTCCGTGAATTGCATTTGCGCCGGACATCAATGGCGTATGAAGAATGGAAGGCACTTTAGAAATAACTTCTATCCCTAAAAAAATAGAAAGTATAAGAATGTAAAATATCCTTATGTTTTCACCTATGAAAGAAATTATTGTTTCCATAAAATTATTTTCTGTCTATTTCTTAATTTATTTCTTTAGGAAATTTTCACCGTTGTGAGTTACACACATTCCTTTAATTATATCGTCATCAAAATTTATATCTATGTTACCGTCTTTTATTAAAATTTTAAGAAGAGATAAAGCATTTTTCCCGAACATCTTACTTGCATCAGCCGGCATTGTAGAAGGGAGATTTGAATTCCCGATTATTGTAATGCCGTTGTAATTTATCATTTCGTTATCCTTAGTCATTTCGCAGTTACCGCCTGAGGATGAAGCTAAGTCAACTATAAGTGAACCCTTCCTCATGTTATCAAGAGTGTTTTTTGTAATAAGTATCGGAGCTTTTCTTCCGGGGATTTGCGCCGTTGTTACAATTACATCTGACATCAATGCGTGCTTCTGTATTAATTCACCTTGCTTCTGTTTATAATCTTCGGTTTGCTCTACTGCATAGCCGCCAGCTTTTGATGCATCGGCAGCACCTTCAACTTCAACAAACTTTGCTCCTAAGCTTTTTACTTCTTCTTTTACAGCAGGTCTTGTATCGAACGCTTCCACCACTCCGCCTAATCTTCTTGCAGTCGCAATAGCCATAAGCCCTGCTACACCTGCGCCGAGTATTAAAATTTTTGCAGGAGGAATGCTTCCTGCTGCCGTTGTAAGCATCGGGAAAAATTTTGGAAGATTTGCTGCTGCAAGCAAAACTGCTTTGTACCCTGCAATTGTTGCCTGTGAAGAAAGTACGTCCATTGTCTGTGCGCGTGACGTGCGCGGAATCATTTCAAAACTTAAGCCTGTAATTTTCTTTGCAGCAAGTTTTTCAGTTGTACTTGGATTTACGAGCGGATGAAAAAAAGAAATCACAGTTTGTCCTTCTCTCAGGTTTTGTATTTCTTCGTCTGAAGGAGGATTTATTTGAAGTAAAATATCTGCTTTTCTTAATAGTTCGTAACGGGAAACTATTTCTGCACCAACAGATGCATACATATCGTCGCTTGCGTAGGCTCTTTCGCCTGCGCCTTTTTCAACTAAGACTTGTAGATTTAATTTTTTTATTTGGTCAATTAATTCAGGAAGGACAGATACTCTGTTATCGAATTGCGGTTCTTTTGTAATCCCTAGAATCATATCTTATGAAAATAACTCATAATTTTACGAATAAAAATGTAATTTTTTTAAATTCAAACCCGCTCCGTCTTAAGATTTATTTCTTTTATTGATTGGTGAACTTTACTTTTCATTAATTTTCCCAATGAGAAAGGCATTCTCAATCTCCAGTTGCCATCCGACATTAAGCCGGGGTAATTTATTCTGCTTTCACGAAGTTCTTTATTATTAAAAACGTCAGGGTGAAGATTTAAATATTCCTGCAGCAGCTGTATCGAAAAAATTGACGAACTGTAGCTTACTGCTTCAAGAGTTTTTCTGATGATATTTATATTCAATTCTGTTTTTTTCTCTTCACAGCCAATCATCTTAAGAAATTTTTCTTTCTCGCCATAGGAGCTCAAATAAATATCAATGAAATTCCATGCTTCATTCCACTGGAGTTTTAATATACCCGTTAATACAAAAACATTGCTTATTTCTTTTTTCCAGCAAAGCTTAGTCTCCGTACATTTTTCTTTATCAAAAAATATTTGAATGATTCTTTTTATGCTTTGGTCTGAATAATTTTTATTATTACATATTTGAGTGAAAGCCTCTCTATCCACCATGCCTGCTTCGTTTTCATACCAGTCGCAGAGTGTGCTAGAGTCGTGTGTTGAAATCATTGCAGCAGAGTTTACCCTGTACTTGAAAGGATTTACAAAATCATAATTTCCGCTGTACTCTCTCATCCATCGCATCACATCGGTACCGGGTATTCCGTACTTTTCCAGAACTTTGTACGAAACATCAGGCACCGTTCCTAAATCTTCGGCAACGGGCATCATTTCATTTCCGCTCGTCATAGCATTAATAATTTTCTCTGCCTGCTCAACCCATTTGCTTTCATCTTCAGGATAAAATTTTCCTTTCACTCCGCCAAATTCTTCGGGAGTATTTTTATCAATAGTCCAAACGCGGAATAATCCGACGAAGTGATCTATCCTATATAAATCATAAAAATTAGCTGCATATTTTAACCGTTCCTTTAAATATTCATATTTATCTTTTTCGATTACTTCCCAGTTATAAACGGGCATTCCCCATCGCTGACCTTTGGCGAAATACATATCGGGCGGCGCGCCGGAGAGCTTATCCATTTTAAAATATTCTTTCTTCTGAAAGCACCACACGTCGGCGCTATCTCTTGAAACAAGGAAAGGAATATCTCCCATCAGTAAAACATTTTTCTCTTTAGCGTATTTTTTTACCTCTGAAAATTGTTCGTGCAGTTGCCATTGAAGCCAAATGAAAAACAAAATCCTTTGTTTATGCTCATCCTGAATTTTTAATAACTCTTTTGTATCGCCGTTTTTATGCTTTGGCTGCCAGTCTTCAAATCCCTGCATTCGATTAATTTCTTTCAGGACTTTATATAACGCATAATGCTTCAGCCAGAAAATATTTTTTTTTCTGAAGTTTTTAAATTCATCGTTATCGATAAAATCATTTTGAAATATTTTCCATAGAAGATTTATCTTTTCATCTTTGATTCTATAATTAACTCTCGCATTACTCTTTGGAAATTTTGTTTTGAGTCTTTTTATATCGGACGAATATTTTTGAATCTCAATATTTTTTAAATCACTTATGCGAAGATACATCGGTTCGAGAGCAAATGTGCTGATTGAATTATAAGGCGAGTGGTCGTAGCCTGTCTCGTTCATGGGTAAAAGCTGTATAATGCTGAGCTTTGCCTTTTCGCACCAGTTGATAATAATTTTCAAATCCGGAATTTCACCGATGCCCGTGCTTTTTCCTGAATATAAATAAAAAAGCGGCAGAGCTATTCCCGCTCTCCGCTTAATGCCGATTTTAGCCCATTTGTCTGCGGTCTTAGAGGTGTAAAATGAATCGTAAGCCAATATCAGTAAGTTTACTTATGAATTAAGTATGAAATTTTCGTAAAAAATTATATAATACAATTATATAATTCCTTTGAAGAAATCGAATTTAGTTTTTCCTGCCAGCGGTTTTATTTCCTCTAAATACATCTCTGCTGCATCAGGATATTTTTTATCGTTAGGAATTGCTGCCTTCAGCATATCAAGAAAATGCGGTTCGTAATCATTGCCTGTAATGTCTCTTATATACTCTAATGCTCTGCATGCATATTTTAAAATCTGCATTGCTTCAAGTCCTGCAATATCTGCAAAGAACCATCCGCAGCTAGAAAACATAAGCAGAGAATATTTTTCCATTTCAAGAAGTTTTAATACAAGCTCAATGCTGTCTTTCTCCACGTTAACTCTTCCGTGTCTTGCAAAAAATTTAATTATATTGTGGTGACTTCGCTCGTGCATTATATCTATGTATTCGTTCCGCGCATTCCATACATCCTTAAGATACTTGCTTCCCTCGGTTTCAAAAACTTTTGCGCATTCGTCACGCAGCCAGTTCAAAGAATTTCTTAACGGAGTTCTCCATTTCTGATTCCACCCTGCTTCCCCTCCGGTAGTATCGCCGCAGTCTTCCTTCCATCGTTTCACTCCGTGTCCGCAGCTCCATGATGTTCCAAGTCCTTCGGGACCTTTTTTAATTTTTACTTCCCACTTAGGCATGTGAGCCTTCAGGTATTCGGCGTAGTTACAGACTTTATATCCGTTTTGCGGAGCTAAATCTGTGAGTGTATATGCAATTGTTCTATCTGCAAATTTTTTATGATGTCCGAATGTTTCTCCGTCTGTCCCAATGCTTACTAACTGAGGCTGCTCTGGATTTGCATTGCGGGAAATATTTATTCTTTCGATTAGCTTTCCAGCATCACTCAGTATATCTTCAAATGCAATTGTCTTTGATAACGGTCCGTCATAGAAAAAAATATCAATGTGTTTTTTATGGTTAATCTGTGAGTAGCACCGGTAAGGTTTTTTTGTATCAATATTGTTATGAGAAACATCTGTCCATTTTCTTTCATTAAATCCACGGACACATTCAGCCTGGCCAGCATCAAGTATAATATATTTTATTCCTTCGTGGATAAGTACTTCTATAGTTTCCTGGTCGCAGGCAGTCTCTGCAAGCCACATGCCTTCAGTCTTCCTATGAAAATTAAGCTCAAAGTATCTTGCTCCCCATTTTACCTGTGTGATTTTATCACGAAGATTTGCAAGCGGCATTATAATGTGATTATAAACCTGGGCGATTGCATTGCCGTGACCGTTATGGCGTTCGACACTTTTTTTA
Organism: Ignavibacteria bacterium; assembly: GCA_038225955.1. Classification (GTDB taxonomy): domain Bacteria; phylum Bacteroidota; class Ignavibacteria; order Tepidaquicellales; family Tepidaquicellaceae; genus JAFDZO01. Next base: position 55,019 of record JBBRQV010000003.1, read on the forward strand.
TCGGCATCTATAATTCTGAAATAAAGATTATGGTGCTTTTCTTTTATCCAGTTTAAAAGTGTTGGCCCGAAATTAAAATTTAAATACTCGTAATTATTTACTTCGCGAATAAGCTGATTGTAATTGGCATAAATACCTGCTTCGGAGTTTGGCAAATAACACTCTGCATAAATTCTTTCATTCCAGTTTGGGTAAGGGGCAGCGCTAGGCTCGTTATCAATTTCGTTTGTCCATGGATTCTCGCGTGGGGGTTGATAAAAGTGCCCGTGGATACATAAATAATTTTCTGACATCTATTTTATTTCTGTCTAAGTTTTTTTAAAATTGTCTTACTCGTTTTCTTCGGGCAATATTTCTTTAGTATCGTTTTTTATTTCTTCTTTTACTTCTTCTTTTACTTCTTCTTTTGCTTCTCCATTTATTTCTTCTGTTGCATCTGCAATCGTTTCATTCACTGCCCGTTCTGGTTCTTCCACTTCATGAATAAAAATATTTACAGCTAATGGGGGAAG
>JBBRQV010000004.1:0-52356 GCA_038225955.1 Ignavibacteria bacterium
CCTGTATATAATCCTATCATTACAAAGTTCTTTATAAGAGGAATATCTATAGCTTCAATTAGCAGTGGGATTTCTTCATCTGTAAATACCATTTTTTCTTTTTCTACTACTTTGATTTGTTTTATATCGGTGAAAGGATTATGTATTGAGTGCTTGAATTTTTTAGCGAGATTATAACTAGCTTTCAGATTTCGAATTTCAATATTGAGAGTAACAGGACTAACTGAGTTGAGTCGTACTTTTTTAAAAAACTCAATGTCTTCGGGTGTTACATCGAATGCAATTTTATTACCAACAATTTTGATAAACTCTTTAAATGAACGGTTATATAATTGTAGAGTTGATTTAGTAAGATTACTTTGAATGTATTCCAGAACAAAATCTTTAAGAGATTCGAGAGTAAAGAATTTGCTTTTGCTTTGTTCTACTGTGGTTCTTTCAAAGTCGACTAAGAACTTTTGGGCTTCCTTCAGATTTTTCGTCTTAGTAGAAACCTTAATTAATTTGCCGGATAACTCATCCTTATAATGGATATAGTAAATTCCGAATTTCCTTTTTGATAGAAACATGATTACTCCATTTCTACCGGTTGCATAGGACTTGGGCTTGGGTATCCCCACTTATATCCCCACCAAATGAAAAAACCACTCAGGATAAACTCCTAAGTGGTGTTTTTTCAGTGGACAGGGCCGGAATTGAACCGGCGACACACGGCTTTTCAGGCCGTTGCTCTACCAACTGAGCTACCTGTCCTTACTAAAACTTTATTTCTAAATTTTTGGTTTCGGACACGTCCGCTTTCGCGGTATTACTCAATTGAACTGCTGTCTATTAAGAACGAATTAATAAAATACCAATTTTTGAAAAGTTAATCAATTGCAAAAAACGACTTTTTTTGTTTTTTATCAAGAATTATGAGAATATATTCATTAATAGCTAGAAATTTTATTATAAGAGCACTTATTGGAAGTACTTTTTTATGCTATATCACTATAAAAAGAATGGTTTTACAGATTTTCAAATCTATTACTTAATAATTGTATTTCATTATTAAATCATCTTTCTAATTTTAAGAAAACAAATAAATTTTTATGACTAAAGGAATGACTAAAGGACCTATATCACAATTCATCGAAAAAAACTTTCTTCACTTTAACTCTGCTGCATTAATAGATGCTGCGAAAGGCTATGAAAGCCACCTTCTTGAGGGCGGGAAAATGCTTGTATCACTTGCCGGAGCAATGAGCACAGCCGAGCTTGGGATTTCGCTTGCTGAAATGATAAGACAGGATAAGATTGCTATCATTAGCTGTACAGGGGCAAATCTGGAAGAAGATATTATGAATCTTGTTGCACACTCACATTATAAACGTTTACCAAACTATAGAGATTTAAGTCCGCAGGAAGAATGGGACTTACTTGAAAATCATTATAACCGCGTAACAGATACCTGCATACCGGAAGAAGAAGCATTCAGACGTTTGCAAAAACATATTTTTAAATTATGGAAAGAAGCTGATGATAAGGGCGAGCGTTATTTCCCCCATGAGTTTATGTATAAAATGCTAAAGAGCGGAGTGCTTGAACAATATTATGAAATCGATCCGAAAAATTCTTGGATGCTTGCAGCCATGGAAAAAAATCTGCCGATAGTTGTTCCGGGCTGGGAAGACAGTACGATGGGAAATATCTTTGCATCGTATGTTATCAAAGGTGAGATAAAAGCTTCTACTATGAAAAGCGGTATTGAGTATATGACATTTCTTGCTGACTGGTATCCGAAAAATTCAGGCGGTAAAGGCATTGGATTTTTCCAGATCGGCGGCGGTATTGCCGGTGATTTTCCCATCTGCGTTGTACCTATGCTTTATCAGGATATGGAAATGCATGACGTTCCTTTCTGGAGCTACTTCTGCCAGATTTCAGATTCAACTACCTCATATGGTTCATACTCAGGCGCAGTCCCAAATGAAAAAATCACATGGGGAAAACTTGATATTCATACTCCGAAATTTATTGTTGAGTCAGATGCTACTATAGTTGCTCCTCTGATATTCGCATGGATACTAGGTCAATAACTCTTAAAAATTTTTATTTTCAATATGCCAGTTTATTAAGTCAGAAAAAGTACTTTGCGTTCATCAAGTAAAATAATTCCTTATGAAACCCCATAGACATTTTCTTATCATCAGCGTTTTTCTCTGTTCATTTTTTCTTTCTTCGTGCTCTTCTTCATTTATGGAAGTCGATATTCCAAAAACAATGCCGCCGCCTCGTGTATTAACTTCAAAGCCGAGAGTTGCAGTTGTATTGGGTGGAGGAGCTTTTCTGGGCATGGCGCATGTCGGAGTACTGAAGGTTCTTGAGGAAAACAATATTCCGATTGATTTAATCGTTGGCACAAGCGCAGGAAGTTTTGTAGGCGCAATGTATGCCAGTTATCCGAACAGTGACACTGTAAAAAAAATCGGGTTTACTATAAAATCACAGGAGATTTTTAATGCCTCTTTGTTCAACTCAATAACAGGATTTGTGACAGGTGAAAATCTTCAGCAGTATCTTACAACTCATATTAAAGTAAAAAATATTGAGGATACAAAAATTCCTTTTGTAGCCGTTACAACAGATTTAATAAGCGGTAAAACAATCGCGCTTTCATCGGGACCTATTGCTCCATCGGTGAATTCTTCTTGCGCAATACCTATGATATTTGAGCCCGTGAAAATGTATGGAATGACTTTAGTGGATGGCGGTGTGATGGACGGAGTTGCCGTAGATATTGCCCGCACGTATAACCCTGACGTTATTATCGCAATTGATTTAATGTCCGTGCTTTCTACAACTCCTGAATTAAAAAACTTTATTGATGTCCTTGGCAGAAGCTATCAGATTGCCGCATACAAACTAAAGGAACACATTATACTTGATGCCGATATTGTTTTAAATCCGAAGCTTTCAGAATTTCCCCTCTTAAGTGATAAATTTGACCAACAGGTTTACGATGCAGGATACACAGTTGCAAAGGAACATATAGAAGAGATAAAGAAAATTATTGCAGAGAAAGTTAAGAGGTAAAACCTTCTACGGATATTTACATTCCCAAGGAGAACCTTGGGAATGAGAACCTTGGGAATGAGAACTTTAAGACAGGATCGCAGCTCAAGCGGGACAAGTTTTCCACACCGAAACAAGTACAATTTTTCTAACAACTGATAACGAGTAACGGAAAACGAACAACTACTTCACCAGCATCATTTTTTTCTTCTCGTAAAAATCCCCTGCTTGAAGAGTATAGAAATAAATTCCCGATGCAAAAGTACTCATGTTAAGATTTAAATTATAAGAACCCGGAGATAAATTTTTCTCACCTGTTTCATAAACTTTCATACCAAGAATATTATATATAGCAAACTGATAGGAAGATGTTTTCGGTAAATCGAATCTTATAGTTGTAGCAGGATTAAAAGGGTTCGGATAGTTTTGAGCTAAATCAAATTTCTTTGGAATCTCAGTTGAATTATTTTCAACTCCAACGTTTACACCCAATGCAAAATCATCTATCTGCACCATATAGCCATCTCCTCCAGTGCAGTTCATATAATATCTGAATGCAACGAATACTGTTCCCGGTGTTGAGCCGTTAAGCGAATAAGTATATCTGGTAAATTTTCCATACTGGCTTCCGGGAAGCCATTTTATAGTGCCGAGTTTTTTTGTGAAGCTTGAAATATTCTGATTAGTGGTTGAAACCAAAACCTGCATGCTATCAAGACTGTTTGTATAACATCCTGTAGCGAAGAAACGCAATGAATCACCTGCAATAGTACTCAAGCCCGGGGAGATAAGCCATGCATCTGCAGTACCAAATGTATTATTGATTGAATCAATAAGACCTGCATAGTAATTCACACTTATCGCCCTCTTGCCGCTGTGTGATTTAGTATGAGTAAACGGAGATAAATAGGAAATATACTGTCCTGAATCTCTTACTTGCCACTGCGCACTTGGTCTGATTGCAAATCCGGAGTTATTAACTGCAGTCCACCCGCCGGGCAAACTTCCGGGTGAAACTCCGTCAAACGTCATTATATATCTTGGCTGCGAGTAACTTGATTGAACTAGAAGTAAAAATATTATTGATAAGAATAGTGATTTCATTTTCAAAATTTTATATGGCTAAAAAAAAGGGAGCTATAAGCTCCCTTTAAATTACTTTATACTTTATCAGAATGCTTATTTAATAAGCATCATTGTTTTTATTTCTGTCTTTTCGTTTGTAATGAATTTATAAAGATAAGCTCCTGATGCAAAATTTGAAGCATCCCATGTAACTGAATACTGTCCGGGAGTATAAACTCCGTTTGCAAGAGTTGCAATTTCTCTTCCTGTCAAATCATAAATTTTCAATGATACAAAGCCTTGTGTAGAAATATCAAATGAAATATTTGTTACAGGGTTAAATGGGTTTGGATAGTTTTGCTTAATAGTTGCAGTTTTTACAAGCCCTGTAGGATCGCTTGAACCGGGTCTGTTACCTAAGCTTGAACCCGATTTTACATGCTGAGCATATACATCATATCCGCTTGAACCAAAGTTTCTGCCATCTGACCATGCAACATTGCATCCGCCTGAACCGCCGTCAAAAACCATTGCCGGGCCTTTTACTAAGCCTGATGTTGTAACAAAAATTCCGTTTGAGCTCCACTGTGTGGCGCCGTAATAATCTATTCTCTGCGCAAGAACTCCATAGTTAGTTAAAGCATCATCAGAGTAACCTATCCAGCATGCGATAAGTCCACCAAGCGCATCAACTGATGTTACTTGTGGATTAAATCTACCATCTGCTGTTTGATTACCGTCAACTCTGTATGCAATTCTTTTTCCGTTATTAGTCCATTGTGATGAACCGTTATGTGTTACATTTTGTCCGTACAATCCGTGTCCTGCAACAGGCTGCAATCTGTCATCTGTCCATACAATATGCGCTCCGCTGTGAGCATCTGAGATACAATATGAATTAAATTGATTATCTGAAGTTGTGCAAATTCCTTTGCCATGTGAACCCCAATGTAAATTTCTTGAAGAGTCAACTCTTTGAGCATAGATATCGCTGTGAAAATCATGTCTGTAGTCTGTCCATGAAACTATGAAACCGTAATCCTGGTCTTCACACATTGAAGGACGATATTGAGTTAGAGTATCGTGATTTATGCAGTAGTGAATATCCCAAAGTGTATCGCCGCCTAAAGTAACGTGCTGTGCAAAAATATCTTCTTCCCATCCGTCTGAAGTTGTATCAGGCATTGAGTAAGAAAAATAAATTCCTTTTTGCGCATCTCTGCACATATCGAAGGAATTAGTCTGAAAGAATGAAATTCTTAAATCGTTTGGGTCCCATGTTCTGTTTCCGCTTGCATCAATTTTTTGTGAGTATAATCCGTTTGCTGAATTAAGCCATCCGAAAATTGCATAGCCTGCTTCTGCGCCCATACATCTTAACTGAGACATATTCGGGTAGCTTGTTGAAGTAACTCTTACTCCGCCTGCAGTCCACATTAAAATTCCGTCTGTCCTTACTCTTTGAGCATAAACATCATGAACACCGTTACGGTTATCTCTCCAGCCGATAATTGCTCCGCCGCCTGCATCTGAACATATACATGGCATTGAGTGGTCACCTGTGTTTCCGCCAACAGGAATACCACTTGGTCCCCACATTGGCTGGCCGAATGCATTTACTTTTTGGCCATAAACTTTTGCTGTTCCGTGGTCAATCCATGTCATTATAACACCGCCTGCGCCATCAGGGCAAGTAGCAACTTCTGATTGATTTCCGTTTGTTGTATTAACTGAATTATTAACGCTTGGGTCGGTTGACCATTGGGAAAAAATGGACGAAGATAAACCGAAAAAAACTACGAGAAGTAATAGTTTCTTCATTATGGAGAAGTTAAAATTTGAAAATTGTATTTGTCCTATAAACTGATTGAAAGTATCGGGGAGATTCTTTCAATGTATTGTAAATTAACCAAATCTACCTGTGAAAATCAATGAATTTTCTTATCACATTCCTAATTTGCAGTTAATTTTTTTGAGACATTGTGATGATATATTGATAGCAAAAAAGGGAGTTTCTAGCTCCCTTTTGCATTATTACACTTATTTTTTGTCAGGTGGTCCTTCCTGCTGGGGAGGATTCCTATGTCCGTCTCCGTCTCGAATCGGACGCGGTGGTCCGTTCTCACGCATTCCTGGAGGACCTCTTCTTCCGTCCGGTCTTCCCTCAGGTGCACCCATTCTAAGAACATCTAAAATAATTTCATCAAATTTCTTCTTCTGTTCATCGGTACAAATTTTTCTTACTTCACGGAAGTTATCGAAAGTAATAATATCAACTCTTGCTTCTATATTTCCGATTTGAGTCGTAATATCTTTTATTGTATTTGTATCTGCGCTGGGATTTTTCAGATTAGAAAAAAGTTTATCTTTCAATCCCTTCATATCCTCTTTTATTTTTCTTATCTGAGAAATATGCGTCTCGCGGATTTTATCTATTGCCTCCATCTGAGCATCTGTAAGCTTTAGTTGTTCTTTCAGAAATGCTTTGCCTTCAGGTGGTGGTCCTTCAGGACGCTCCATCATAGGAGGAAACGGAGGTGGTGGTGGCGGCTTTAATCTCCCGTACCAAACTAATGATAGCGTACTGATATTTATTAATATCAGTATAATTATAATTGTGAAGAGCAGTTTATTCTTTGAAATTGTTTCCATAGTTTAGAAATTGTTATAGTCAGTATCGTTAATAAAATCGTCAAAGTAACCTTTGGACTCCTTCTTTTGCTTTGGAGTTTCTTTAGAAGTTTGGTTTATAACTTTGACTGTTGTCGTATCCCTAGAAATTTGTAAGATAGTCGCAATGTTCAATGCAATGAAAAGAAGCATCACGAGCGCATACTTAATTCCCTTACTGTAACTCCATCCGGGTACCTCGGACGGGGTGTTTTGCATATTAATCTGTGAATTAAGCCTGTTCATTACTTTTTCGTAAAGAAAAGGATTTGCCTTTGCGCGCTGCATTCCCTCTACGCTTTGCAATGTCAGATTAACCTTTTCTTCGATATTTTCTTTTCGTGTATTGTTTTCCATCGCTTATATATTTAGATGTATAAAATTTAAAAAACTTGCGGATACCTTCTGTACTACATCCCAAACTCCTTCTTGGGAATGAGAAAAAATGGTTACCCGCCCTCATAAAAGTCTTTCAAAAGCTTCTTTAAATTCGCTTTTGCCCTGAAAATCAACGATTCTACTGAAGAAACCGATAATTTCATTACTTCTCCAATTTCTTTATAACTAAGATTTTCTATCTGGCTCAATGTAAATGCAACTTTCTGATTCTCCGTCAGCTTATTCATTGCATTAAATAAAATTTTCGCCCGCTCTTCATTTTCCTGAATTATACCCGGATGATTGAAATCACTTATTTCCATCTCCATTTCTTCATTGGAAAAAATGGACGTGATAAACGCAAAGCGTTTCTTTGCCTTTCTCTTTCTGAGCAAGTCCAATGCCTTAGTCGTTGCTATTCTATAAACCCATGTATAAAGCTGAGACTCCCCTTTAAATTTTGATATAGAATTATACACCTCAACAAAAACTTCCTGTGTTAAATCTTCTGTATCTTCTTTATTCTGAATTATGGAAAGGATTGTATTGTGTACACGGTCGCCATAGGAATCAAGAAGATACCTGAAGACATCTTCTTTTTTTGCAAGTAGTCCTGCTATTAGTTCCTGTTCAGTCAATTTCGGGGTTGAATTTTCTTTAATTCTTAATGCTTATTTGTGCTAATTACTTTAATAATTTATTCAAAAATTATTTTCATTTTACTGCCTCTATATCCAGTACAATAAATGAATTTGGTTTTATCTTCGGGCGTGGATTTGGGTTTTCGGCTGTCTTTTCAGGTGCCGGGTCAAATTCTGCTGTTAGAAGATAAAGATGATGCGTTATATTATTGATAGCAACTGTCCTTGCCCCTTTTTGAGTGAAGAAATTATCACTTACTTTATATTTGCTTGCTGATTCTTCCTGCACAACAGTAAGCGTTCCATCACCGTTTGAACTGTATGCTCTTTTTAATCCAATATCATAGGCAGCGCCATCTGGACCTTCTCCTATGGCAACAGTTGCAACTACTTTCCCTGTTTCATAATTTGAAACAACCATCATTTTATTTCCACAAACACTAAATAAATTTCGGTTCTTAATATCTATTGCAAGACCTGATGGCTCTTCGCCGGGAGCAATAGACCAACTTTTTTCAACAGCCATAGAAGAAGTATTAATACAGGATATTTGATTTTTATCTTCAATGTTTACAAAAATCTTACCTGCATCATCAGATGCAGCGAACTCAGGCTTACCATCAAACGAAATAGTTGAAAGAATTTCGTTTGTACCGGCATCTATAACTGTGGCATTAGCGCTTCCACCATTAAAACAAAAAACCTTCTTAGAGAATCCGTCATATAAAATTATATCAGGATTTTTCCCGTCAACTTTTATTCTGGCAATTTCTTCATAAGTGGTTAAATTAAAAATTACAACAATAGAATCTCTTCCACTTGTTATAAATCCTTTGTTAAAATCATTTGCCAGGGCAATTCCGTGAACACCCTTCATATTTTTTATTATTCCTAAAACTTTTCCGTTTGCGCAATCTATTATTTGCATAACCGTACTGTGAGAAACAAATAATCGGTTTGTAGCATCATCGCTGATAAGACAATCCCATCCACCGTCGCCCTCAACACTAAATCTGTTTGCAATCTTATAGCTTGAAGTTTGCGCATGAATGGAAATATTAATAAATAGGATTATTAATAGTGAAAGACATAAAACAATATTGTTTTTCATTTTTTATTTTTGATTGAGTTGAGTAATAACAGAAAACTAACTATAAGGGGCAAAACAAGCAATTATGATTTTATCGATTAAAAAAGTTTATTAGAAATTTTTAGAGGAGAGTAGATGGAAAATTTAATATCTCAAATTTTTCATCTACTTCTACGACACAAATGTCACTCAATTGTTCGTTGCGACAATTCAAAAAATGCCCTCATAAAAATTAGTGCGTAATGACTGGCAATTAACGCATTTATAGGACAATATATGGTATAAAAATTGGAGATATAAATAGCATGACCGGAAAACCGCAAATTCCTTTTTACCTGAAAATGTCCCAGATTATTCTTGGGATAATAGCTGTTATGTTTATTTTATACATAGGGCAGGCGATTATACTTCCTCTCATCTATGCTTTGATATTTGCAATACTGATGAACCCTGCTGTAAACTTTTTGCTTAAAAAGAATTTCAATAAAATTCTTGCAATTTCAATTGTATTGCTGTTAACAACTATTGCTGTCTTAGGTCTGGTGTATTTTATTTCTTCTCAGATGGTAATGTTCGGCGAAGCACTTCCTTTACTGAAGACTAAGTTTAATACTTTGTTTGGTGAAACTACAAATTTTATTGCAAAGACTTTCAACGTGAAGCAAAGTCAGATAAGTGAGTGGATTGCAACTGCTAAGAAAGAAGCCACTTCAAACTCATCTGCTTTAATTGGGCAGACATTAAGCACAGTTACCGATGTGATTCTTATTATTACTTTGCTGCCTGTATATATTTTTATGTTCCTTTATTACAAACCTTTATTGCTTGATTTCATTGGCAAACTTTCTCCACCGGAAAATCAGGACTCAGTAAGAGAAGTTGTATTGGAAACAAAACTATTAATACAAAGTTACCTTAGCGGACTTTTACTTGAAGCAGTTATAGTTTCTTCATTAAATGCTCTCGGGCTTTTTATTCTCGGAGTTGATTATGCAATTCTCATAGGAGTTATCGGAGGAATTTTAAATATAATTCCTTACTTAGGAGGTATTATTGCTACTGCTATCCCGATGCTTCTTGCTCTTGCGACGAAATCACCAACAACAGCTTTGCTGGTACTTGGAGTTTACCTGCTTGTGCAGTTTATTGATAACAATTATCTGGTGCCGGTAATTGTAGCATCACGCGTAAGAATAAACGCGCTGTTCTCAGTAATAGTTGTTTTAATAGGCGGGGCGTTATGGGGAGTTGCCGGAATGTTTCTTGCAATTCCGCTCTCGGCAATATTAAAAGTAATTTTTGACAGAGTAAAATCTCTTGAACCATGGGGATATTTACTGGGTGACTCTATGCCTAAGAAAGAAAGTACGTTTTTGAAAAAACTTAAACCAAGAGCAAGAGCTAAGATAGAAGCCAAAGCTAGTAAAGAACCTAAAGAAGAAAGTAAGTAATCATAAATTATTATAAAATTATTTTTAAATCTAAAATGAAAATACGATGAAAAACGAAAACAAAAAAACTGCAGAAAACTCTGAAAGTAAAGATTTACCCGGATACCCTGCGTATCCTAAAGATGAAGATATTTATAAGCAGTTTAAAGAGGAAGAGGAAATTAATCCAGATGATATTTCTACTTTGAAAGAACCAAACATGAAACCCGGTGAACGAAACGAAAAAGATTTCAAGGATGATGTATCAGGTAGCGACCTTGACGTTCCCGGGTCTGAATTAGATGACGATTTGGAAAACGTTGGAGATGAAGACGAAGAAAATAATTATTATAGTCTTGGTGGAGATAACCACAATGATTTAGAAGAAGATAAAGGCGATTAATTTTTTAAAATATTTTGTTAACCTAAAAATAAAAAATGGACGAGAATAAAAGTAATCCTGCAATGGAAGACATACTTAAATCAGATAGAGCAACTGAAGATAAAGATGCTCCTGACTCAATGGAAGATAATATGAAATCAGATAGATTCATTGAAAAAGAAAAAGCCGATGAGACTATGGAAGAGAACATGACTACGGACAGACACATTGAGAAAGATGAATTTCCTACTTCGATGGAAGATATAATGAAAACGGATAGATATATAGATGAAGAAAAGAAAGAAACAGATTCTGATCAGGCAACTTTAGATCACGAAGAAAATGCCTGAAGGTCCTTCAATAGTGATATTGAAAGAAGCTGTTCAGCAATTTGAAGGAAAGAAAATTATTTCCGTTTTCGGTGATTCTAAAATAGATAAGGAAAGATTAGTAAATAAAAAAGTATCCTTCAAAAGCTGGGGGAAGCATTTTTTAATTTGCTTCAAAGATTTTACGGTACGTAATCATTTTCTTATGTTTGGTTCATACTCGATAAATGAGAGAAAGAAAAACAAAGACAGTGAAAAAGAAAGACCGATAAGATTAAATTTAACTTTTAGCAACGGTGAAATTAATTTTTACTCTTCTGCTATAAAAATGCTTGAAGGAAATGCCGATGATATTTATGATTGGAGCTCAGATGTTATGAGTGATGAATGGGATGAAAAGAAAGCAAAGAAGAAGCTGAAGGAAATCCCGGAGGCTTTAATAACTGATGCATTGCTCGACCAAAATATTTTTGCAGGTGTAGGCAATATTATTAAGAATGAAGTTCTCTACAGAGTAAAAGTGCATCCTGAATGTTTAGTAGGAAAAATCCCGGCAAAGAAAATTAGTGAAATAGTAAAAGAAGCAAGAAAATACAGCTTCCAGTTTCTTGAATGGAAAAAGGAATATGAACTTAAAAAACACTGGCTCACCTACACAAAAACAATCTGCCTCAGATGTAATCTTCCTATAAAACGAAAACATTTAGGCATTACAAATAGAAGAACTTTCTTCTGTTCAAATTGCCAGATTCTTTATTAATAAATTTAAAATTATGGTGAAAGAATGGAGAATTGGCTGCTCGGGATTTTACAACAGACATTGGAAAGGAGTTTTCTATCCGCAAGACTTACCCCAAAGCAAATTTTTCAATTTCTATAGTGAGAATTTCAATTCACTAGAATTGAATGTAACATTCTATCGCTTCCCGAAAACAGAAACATTATTGAAGTGGCACGATAAAAGTCCGGATGATTTTAACATTACTGTTAAAGCACCGAAGATTATCACTCATATTAATAGACTTAATGATTGCGAAGATTTAGTGAATGATTTTTATTCTGCCTGTGAAAACGGATTAAAAATAAATTGGCCTGCCTGCTTTTTCAGTTTCCGCCAAGTTTTAAATATTCGAATGAAAGAATGGAATTAATTTTGAAAAATTTAAAACGGGGATTTCAAAATGTTGTGGAGTTCAGAGATTCTTCATGGTGGGATAAAAAGATTTACAAATCTTTAGAAGAGAATGAAATTATTTTCTGCAGCGTAAATCACCCCAAGCTTCCCGATGATTTAATAATCAATTCCGGGACATCTTATATAAGGTTACACGGAAATCCGCAAATATTTTATTCAAAGTATTCAGATAAAGAATTAAAAAAGCTTTTTGAAGAGGTTAATAAAAAAAGAAAAGTAAAAGAAGTTTATATTTACTTCAACAATACTGCAAGCACTGCCGGAGTATTAAACGCAATAGAACTGCAATCCTTAATCTCCATATAATAAACTTCCCATTTCACCAAAAAGACCTTTTACTTTAAATTAAAATTGCTGAAATTAGCTTTTCACATTAAATAAAAACCACTAATATGAAGTTTTCTGAGTTTCCTTTTTACAAACCCGATATAAATATTGTCAGCAGGAATTTTGAAAACTTGCTTCAAAAATTTGATGATAGCAAATCATTTGAAGAGTAAGATGAAGTTTTTAGGGAAATAAATGAACTACTACATGATTATTGGACTATGGAAAGCATTGCAAAAGTCAGATTCAGTTTAGATTCAACAAATGAGAATTATGAAGAAGACATGGAATATTTTGATTTCAACAATCCGATTTTTTTAAGTTTAGAAAAAAGATATTTCATGCACTTTAACAAATCAGTATATCTTAAACAATACGATGAAAAATATGGGAAACATTTAAGTAAAAATTATGCGCTTAAGGCTTTAACTTTTGGCGACGGACTGGAGGACGAATACAGGGAAGAATCTTCACTTGAAAATGAATTTATTAAATTAAAATCCAGAGCAGTTATATTATTTGACGGTAAGGAAATGTCTTTAAACGTAATGGGTAGTTACCACGGCAGCGTGGATAGGGATATCCGTAAAAAATCTTTAGACGCTTCATTTGATTTTTATTATAGTAAAAGAGAAAGAGTCGCCGTAATTTTTGATGACCTTGTCAAAATAAGAACTAAAATGGCTAAAAAATTAGGTTACGATAACTATGTGGGGCTTTCATACACTTTACATGATAAAGAATATTCTCCATCTGATTTAAAAATATTTCGGGATAGCTTGATAAAATATTTTGTCCCTTTGTCTGCTAAACTGAGAGAGCGACAAAGAAAAAGAATTGGAGTTGATAAGATGATGTACTACGATAAAGCTTTGCAGTTCAAAACCGGAAATCCAATACCCAAAGGAGATACCGAATGGATATTACAAAAAGCATTAGAAATGTTTTGCGACATTTCTTCTGATACAAAAGAATTTATTACGTACATGGCAGAAAACGAACTCATGGATTTACAGGGAAGAAAAGGAAAAAGAGGTGGAGGATTCTCTACATTTTTTTTCAAATACAAAGCTCCCTATATCTTTGCAAATATGAAAGGAACCGGTGGAGATGTTGATTTATTAATCCATGAAGCCGGACATGCTTTTAAAGATTATCTATGTAGAAATTATGCTCTCGATGTTGATATGTACACTACGCTGGATACATGTGAAATTCATTCGTTTAGTATGGAATATTTGACATATGATTACATGGATTTATTTTTTGGTGAGGATACAGATAAATTTCACTTTAAACATATTCAGGATTCTGTAGCATCGATGTTAGACTCATCACATAGCGATGAATTTCAGGAAATAATTTATTCAAATCCTTATCTCTCTAATGATGAAAGATGTAATATCTGGAATGATCTTACCATAAAATACCTTCCCGGAATTGATAACAGTGGAAATGAATTACTTTCAAACGGCCTTTTATGGCAAAATAGAGTTCAAATATTTACTAGACCTTTTTATGCAATTGAGTATGCCTTAGCACAAATTGTTGCATATCAGTTTTTATTTAAGAAAAAAGAAAACCATGAAAATGCGTTTAAAGAATATGTTGAGTTTTGCAAACTTGGAGGAAAATATACTTTTTCAGAGTCGCTAAAAATTGCCGGGTTAAAAAATCCATTTGAAGATAGTACAGTAAAAGAAATGGCTGAGAAAATTGAAGAACTCCTTAACAGTATTGATGATTCAAAATTTTAAACTTTATTTAATAACTAAAGCACAACCCATGAAGTTCTCTGAGTTTCCCTTTTTTCGCCCTGATATAAAAAAAATAACTAATGATTTTGAAGAACTGTTTGAGAAATTCAACAGCAGCAAATCGTTTGATGGACAGCATAAAGTTTATCTTGAAATAAATGAAATGAAAAGAGAAATAAATGCCGTTTGGGATATTTCGCGAATAAAATTCAGCCTCGATGTAAATAATAAAGTTGTTAAAGAAGACTGTGAGTACTTTGATGAACTCGATTCTGATTATTCTGCTCTTTGTAAAAGATATAACGAATTTTTAATAAACTCAAAATTTATCGGTGATTATGAGAAAACATACGGCAAGAAGTTTATAAAAGATATTACTATGGATATTCGCCTTTATACAGATGAGATTGCTGAAGATATGAAACTTGAATCGAAATTAAAGACTGAGTATGCCGAATTAAGAGCTTCTTCATCAGTTGTATTTGAAGGAAAGGAAATAACTTTCAGTGAACTGGATAAGTATAAAACATCAGATGACAGAGATATGCGAAAGAAAGCACAGGATTTGTATTGGAAAACTTTTGGAAACAACAAAAGTAAAATTGAAACACTTCTTGATGAAATAATAACAGTGAGAACTAAGATGGCTAAGAAACTTGAATTCAATAACTTTGTAGAACTTGGCTACGCGAAATTATCAAAAGAATATACACCTTATGATGCAGCAAAATTCAGAGAGAGTATAATAAAGCATCTTGTTCCTTTCTCGTTGAAGTTAAGAGAAAGACAGAAAAAGAGAATCGGGATTGAATCATTGAAATACTACGATTCCCCTTTGAGCTTTAAAACCGGCAACCCCGCTCCGAAAGGTAATACTGAATGGATAATGGAGCAGTGCATTAAAATGTATTCCGAATTATCACCGGAAACGAAAGAGTTTATTTTTTACATGACTGAAAATCAGCTGCTTGACCTGTATCCGAAAAAAGGAAAAGAGTCAGGAGGTTTTTGCGCTTATATTTCAAAACATAAATCACCTTTTATTTTTGCAAATTTTAATGGTACTGCCGATGATGTAGGGGTACTAACTCATGAAGCAGGGCACGCTTTACAAAAATATTTATGCCGCAATTACATCATAGATGAGTTAATAAACGTTACTTCAGAGATAGGAGAAATTCATTCTATGAGTATGGAATTTTTAACTTATGATTACATGAAAACTTTTTTTGCTGAAGATACCGATAAATTTTACTTCAGCCATCAGGAAGATTTTATTTTTGGATGTCTTAATACTGTTATGCTTGATGAGTTTCAGTGTATAATTTATTCACAGCCTGAGTTATCAATAAAAGAAAGAAATACTGAATGGAAAAATTTACAGAGAAAATACTTTCCTGATATGGATTATGATGGGAATGAATTTCTTGAAGCAGGATGCAGCTGGCAAAGACAGAGCATAATATTTGAAATTCCATTTTACAGCCTTGATTATGCCCTTGCTCAGTTCTGCGCATATCAGTTTTTTTTCAGAAGTAAAATTAATTTTGAAAAGACATTCAGAGAGTATCTTGAGTTTTGTAAGCTTGGCGGCAAATATACTTTTTCAGAAATTCTAAAAGTAATCGGTCTTGATAGCCCCTTTGAAGAAAAAACAGTGAAGGATTCACTCCAAAAAATTGAGGAGTATATGAACAGTATTGATGATTCTAAATTTTAAGAACGGTTGAATATTTTTTCTAATCAGATTCAAAATTCCATTTCTTTACCATCTCGTAAACGGCAACGCCGTAAGCAACGGAAACATTCAGGCTTTGCTTCATACCAAGCATGGGAAGCTCGAATGAAAGGTCAGCCATATCGATAATTTCTTTTGATACTCCCGTAATCTCATTGCCAAGAACGAGACATACTGGAAAATCTTCGCGTTTAACATTCCAGAAATAATTTTTAGAATCTGTAAGTTCAAGCACAGCAATTTTTATTCCTTCTGCTTTCAGTTTCTTTACAATTTCGACCGGGTCTTTGTAGTATTCCCAGGGAACTGTAAGCGTTGCGCCGAGTGCAACTTTTTCAATTTCTTTCCTTGGCGGATATGGTGTATAGCCTGTAAGATATAGTTTTTCAATAAAAGCGCCGTCAGACGTTCTGAAAATTGCGCCGACATTAAAGATGCTTCGTATATTATCGCATACAACGTATATTGGCGCGCGTTTGTATTCGTTTATATTGGTAAGCTCTTTTCTCTCTTTTTTTATTTCTTCATGTGTAAGTTTTCTCATAGCGCTTTTACAAATGCAAATTAAAAATTCTTATCCTTTAAATTCAAAATTACTTACTTATATTTAAGGTAACAATTCAAATAATGTAAATAGTTGAATATTACCGAAGAGATTAAAAAGTTTTTTAAGGACGGCGGACTGCTTTCAAAGGAATTTGAAAATTATGAATTCAGAAACGGTCAGCTCGAAATGTCGCTTAATATTTTAGATACTATTGATGCCGGACGTCACATGTTCATTGAAGCTCCTACGGGAATCGGTAAAAGCTTTGCTTATCTTATCCCTGCAATTTATTACGCGAAGGAAAATGAGAAGAAGGCAATCATCTCCACTCATACAATTAATCTGCAGGAGCAGTTAATAGAGAAAGATATTCCCTTCCTTCAAAAAATTCTTCCTATAGAATTTAAAGCTTCACTGTTAAAAGGGCGCTCCAATTATGTCTGCCCAAATCGTCTTGCAAAGGCAATGTCAAATTCGTATTCGTTATTCGATGAAGAAGAAAGAACAGTAATTGATAAAATTTATCAATGGGCATTGAAGACAACTGACGGAACACTATCCGATATAAATTTTAGAATTCCTCCTGCTGTGTGGTCAACGGTCTGCTCGGAAATGGGAATTTGTACTGCGAAAACCTGTGGTGGTGAAAACACAAAATGTTTTTATCACAAAGCAAAAAAAGAACTTGCTGACTCTGACATTATAATTGTAAACCATCACCTTTTTTTTACTCTCTATGACGGAGTAACTGTTCCCGAAGGGGAAGAAGATGTTGAAGGATATTTGTATCATAACGATTTTATTGTTTTCGATGAAGCTCATACTGTAGAGCAAGTCGCTGCTGAGCACATTGCGCCTCATGTTACCAGAGAGATGATAAGATTTCAGCTTATGCGATTGTATAATCCGAATAAGAAAACGGGCATACTTACTTCGCTTCCTGCTATGCACATTTTCCCTACGATTACAAATCTTTTGGATTTGAACAGTCTCTTCTTTCACAAAATCCGGGCAAAACTAACTGAGCATCAGAAAGAATATCATAAGCTTACCTATAGAATTTATGAAAGACATTTTGAAGAAAACATTATGCAGGATGAATTTGAAAATCTTGTAAAAAATCTGAGAATGCTTGTCCCTGCCTGCAAAGATGAAACTCAGGCAAGCGAACTGATTGAATTTATAAATAAATTTAACGCGTTTAAAAACACTATTAACGAATTTCTTGAACAAAAAAATAATGTAAAAGGTAAAGATTATGTTTACTGGATAGAGTTCGCGAATAAAAGACCCGACTCAAATATAACTCTTTCTTCTTCATCGATTGACCTCTCAGAATATTTCAGAAAAAATATTTTCAGACCAAATAATTCTACAATTTTTACAAGCGCAACTCTTACGATAAATAATAACTTCAGCTATTTTAAAAAACGTCTGGGAGCAGAAGCTGCTCAGGAATTAAAACTCGAATCACCTTTTGATTACTATCGTCAGGTAAAAGTTTACATTCCTAAAGAATTAAATTCACCCGGAAATAAAATTACCCCTGAGTACGAACATGATCTGCAATACTGGATAGACCATTTTATTGATATGACTAACGGCAAGGCACTTGTACTCTTTACAAATTATTCTTTGTTGAAAAAAATATCCGAGAGTATGAAATTTACTCTCGCAGAAAAAAACATAAATCTATTCACACAGGGAGACGGCACACCGCGGACAAAATTGCTGGAGCAATTTAAGCAGGATACCGATTCTGTTTTATTCGGCTTAGATAGCTTCTGGATGGGCGTGGATGTCCCGGGAGAATCCCTAAGCAATCTTATTATCACAAAGCTACCGTTCCAGGTGCCTGACCATCCCGTAGTAGAAGCGCGAATGGAATTTATTGAATCCAATGGCGGCAATAGCTTTATGGAGTACTCGCTGCCCGAAGCAATTTTGAAGTTCAGACAGGGCTTCGGCAGATTAATTCGCAATACAAACGATGAAGGTATTGTAGCAATTCTTGATAACAGAATTCTCACAAAACCTTATGGGAAATATTTTCTAAGCTCTATTGAAGAGTGTGAAGTAAATATTGTTTGAGAATTATGAATTTACTATCCGTAACAATTTTTAGTTTGATTCGTTGTATTTATATATGAATAAACACTCACAGTATTTAGTATCCCTCTCAAAAAAAGTTTCCGATAGTTATAAATCAAATCCCAATTTTATTTCTTCTATGGTAACAGGCTCCTCTGCAAAGGGAGTCTCTGATATGCACTCCGATGTTGATATGAGTATCTTCTATAGGAAACCTATGACGAAAAAATATTTCGAAGAGATAAAGCAAAGCGCAATTGATTCGGGCGGTGGATTTTATCACGGCGACCATAAGCACGGGTTTGCAGTATATCATATCATAGATGGAGTAAAAGTAGATACCGGGCACGGAATATTGTCAGAACATGAAAAGATGATTAAAGATTTTTTGAAAAATCCCACGCTCGATTTCAATCAGCAGATTGTTGCATCAGGAACTCTCTTTGCTATTCCGCTATATGGTGAAAAATATATAAACAAATGGAAGAAATTATATTCAAATTATCCCAAAAAACTTGCTGACTTAATGATAAAAGAAAATTTACGATTTCACTCCAAATGGGTTTTAGAAAAAATGGGACTTGAGCGGAACGAATCTATTTTTGTAACCGAAACAATCTTAAAATCATTGGAGAGTTCAGTAAAAGTTTTATGCGGACTCAGTAAAAAATATCATCCCGGCAAACTAAAGGGAATGGGATACACTATTAAAAATTTAAAACATAAACCAAAAAATCTGGAATACTGTATCGGCAACATCTTTAAAATTTCACAGAAGAAAGCAGTACTAGAAATAAATAAATTAGTTGTGGATACGCTGAGACTTGTTGAAAAATTCAGACCTGACGTAGATACTAAAAGAGCAAACTGGTTGTATAACTGGAAAGGATAAAAGAGAATTCTCCCCTATTTTCATAGGAGAGAATTTGTTTGAAAAATTATTTTACTAAAATCATTTTCTTTGTTTCAATAAAATCATCTGTTATCAATTTATAGAAATATATTCCGCTTGAAAGATTTCCTCCATTAAATGAAACATTGTAAGTCCCCTGCTGCTTAAATTCATTTACCAACTGTTTAACTTCTCTTCCCAATAAATCGTACACAATTATTTTAACTAAGCCATTCTTAGGAATTGAGAATTGTATTTTTGTTTCAGGGTTGAAAGGGTTCGGATAATTCTGAGAGAGTAAATATTTATCTGCAACTTCTGCAGTATTTCCATTAATACCAACAGAGCCGCCGCCATCTGTTGTCTTCCAGATAAACCCACCGTATCCTGCTCCAAAACCTAAGTCAGAGTTAACGTAATCAAACGTAGTGCCTTCAAAATTCTGTTGGAACCATGTTTCTCCGCCATTTGTAGTTTTAAATTTTCCGCCAATAAATCCTGTTAATGAATTTACAAATTGTATTTTATTTGCGTAGCAATAATAATCAGTTGCACCCCAGTTTAATCCACCGTCAGTAGTTTTAAGTAAACTAAAAGTCGGGCTTGAAGCAAAACCTGTAAGTTCATTAATGAAACCAATAGCAGATACGTTTGCCGACACATCTGTTAAATACTGCCATGTATTTCCTTTATCTGTAGTTTTATAAAATCTTGTATGATCCACGCTTCCACCATGCGGAAATGTTTGGACATAAGAATAAGAAGTAAATCCTGTTTGCTCATTGATAAAATTAAATCCTTTAAAATAAGCGCCGGATTTTTTAAGAGTCCATGTAATTCCTCCATCCTGAGTTTTATAAATACCTGATTCTCCGAAATCTGTATAAGCAGTTGCAAGCCCCTCTTGTTCATTAAAAAATTTAATATTTGTATACTCAACAGTATCGATATTAGAAACGATGCTCCAATTGCTCCCACAGTTTATTGTTTTATAAACACTTTTCCACGTTGTGCAGAAACCGGTATTATCATTTATAAAACTGACAGCTGTTACATTATTTACATCGTTTAAATTTATTTTATCGAAGTTTAATCCTGAGTCAGTTGTTTTTAAAATAATCCCCTCGGCACAGCCCATAAACCCGGTATTTGCATTTAAAAATTTTACACAGCTAATATCACCAATATAACCGATTTTACTTGTCTTACACTGCCAGCTATCTGCGTTATTTACAGATTTAAAAATCAATCCTCTATCTGTACATTGAACTAGTGAACCGCCTGAAGCTAAATCAAATCTGGAGCCGCCGTAAACACCTGGGGTAAAAAATTCAACCCAGTTAATGCCGCCGTTATTGGTCTTATAAAATTTTAACCCATTCGATTGATTCGCAGCCATCATAAAATCATTTTCAGAAAAAATACTAACTGAAGCGCCATAATAAAAACTTGTCGTGAAAGTACTCAAGGGAGTCCAGCTGTTACCTCCATTTAAAGATTTGAATACGTTTCCGCTTTCAGTTATCGCAATTCCAACATTATCATTTATGAACTTTATTTGATTAAATTTATTCTGGGAATTAGTATCTAGCACTCTTGTCCAATTATCACCGCCATTTATAGTCTTAATTATAATGCCATTATTCCCTGCAAGGAAGCCAGTATTATCATTTATGAAATCCATATAACCTTTAAAATTCACATTCCCCGTGCTTTGAGTAGGAATGGGATTTTGTATCCACATACTGCCGCCATCCATTGTTCTGTAAAAACCATATGTATAACTGTAACCTCGGTTTAAACTTGTGTATTTAATATTTTCAAAATATATCTGCAGTTCAGAACCCGGAACAACAGCCCATGTTTCTCCGGCATCGGTTGTCTTGATAATATAATTACCGGCGATAAATCCGGTTTGAGAATTGATAAATGAAATATGTTCAAGGATTATCTGGTTGCCGCTTATAACAGGTATACCAGAATTTTTTGGCACCCATGTTTCACCGGCATCAGTGGTTCTTACAATAATATTATCCCTGCCGAATGCAATGCCTGTATTACTATTAAGCATTTTAATATCCTGATACCCAAAACGAGACGGAGTCGGGTTTAACGATTGCCAGCCTGACTGAGAATAAGAAAAATTTGTGAAGAGAAGAAGAAAAACAAAAACCGGGGTAAGTAGTTTTATAGCTTTCATAAGCAGAAAAAGTTAGATGAAGTTAATTAATTAATAATTAAAATAAAAGGCGTACATTAATCGTAGTGCAATTACTATGCCTTTTATTTGTGCTAATTATTGAGTGTTTTCGTATGTTTTTTACTCACTTAGAAAAAATCATTATAGTTTATGTACTATCTGATATATTTATTTACTACAATTTTCGAATTCATCTTTCTGAAAATATACTGTTGTAAAAACAGTATCGTCGGTTTGAATTTCTCTCCACTGACGGGTTTTTGACGGATTTTGTTTTCATCCCGACTTGGCGGGGCTTCAAAAATAAAAATTCAAATTTTCTAAATAGTAACATTATTGTAACATTCCATAGAGTTCGTATGCACCAGATTAAATTTACTAAAAATAATATTACTACTCAATCTTATCCTACCTATTACTACTAATAGGTGAAAATAGTTAAAAATGATTTGCATATTTTCTAAAATTCAGAATTCTTATTTTTATTTTTTTAAAGTTACCGATAGCACCTATAATATGAGTAAAGAAAGACACCACAACGGAAAGCATCCGGCTAAACCCAACACCCAAAAACCCGATACAACAACATCTGAAGAGAAACATAAAGAGGCCGTGCAGAAAGAATCGGAAAAAGAATCGCATAGAGAATCGCATAGAGAATCGGGAAAAGAATCGCATAAAGAGTCAGGAAAAGATACACCTCAAGAATCCCATGGGTTTGAAGTCATGCCTTATGATTTTGACGAACAATTCAAAGATAAACATAAAAAACCGTTGTACGCAGATGCCCGCTCGTTAGCAGTAAAAATTATAACGCGCTGCGAAAGAACCGACTCTTATCTTGATAAGCTTATCGATGCCGAATTAAAAAATGACACTCTGAATGATTTTGATAAAGCGTTACTGAATGAACTTACACACGGAGTAATCCGCTGGATGAGAAGGCTTGACTGGTTCCTCAACGGATTTTACCGTGGTAGCTATGAGAAATGCCAGCCTGAAATTCGCAATGCAATGAGGGTTGCTCTGTATCAGATAATGTTCCTGAACAAAATTCCATACTCAGCAGCTGTAAACGAAGCTGTAGAATTTGTAAAGCGTCTTCATGGCGATAAACATGCAGGCGTTGTAAACGGATTGCTTAGAACAATTATCAGAACACTGGAAAATCTTGTATGGCCTACAAGAGACGTAGATGAAGTAAATTATCTTGGAATGGTTCAATCGCATCCAAACTGGATTGTAAAACGATGGATTCAAAGACTGGGATTTGATGACGCAGAAAAATTTTGTGAGTTCAATAATAAAAGACCAATTCTCGGACTTCGTGTCAACAATCTGAAAAGCAATATCGAAGAGGTAGAAACATATCTTAATAATAAAGGCATAGCAACACGCCGAGGAAGCAATATAGATTATTTCCTTACCATAAAATCTATGGGAAGAATTTACAATGATGAGTATTTCAGGAACGGATATTTTTCTGTGCAGGATGAAAGCGCAGGATTAGTTTCAACTTTACTTGACCCAAAATCAGGAGATGTTGTAATGGATTTATGCGCAGCTCCCGGCGGCAAAACAATGCACATGGCTGAACTTATGAAAAACGAAGGAAGAATAATTGCGATTGAAAAATATGCTTCAAGAGCTAAAGCGCTTCAGACAAATATTCAAAGAACAAACGTTACGAATACAGAGGTTGTTTATGATAGTATTTTAAGTCCTGAAACAAGTTTATTAAGGGAAGAATTACTGGGCAAAGCAGATAAAATTCTACTTGATGCTCCTTGCTCTGGTCTTGGTGTTATTACAAAAAAACCAGATATTAAATTGAAGAGAGAGCTTGAGGATATTCAAAAACTTCAAAAGCTTCAGATGGAATTGATAATGGAATCTTCAAAATATTTAAAGCCGGGTGGAGTATTAGTTTACTCAACCTGCACAACAGAGCCTGAAGAAAATTTTGAAGTGATAAAATATTTCTTAGAAAAAAATCCTGACTTTAAAATTGATTCAGCAGAGAGATTTGTAAAAAATAAAAAAATCGTAACTGAGCAGGGGTACATAGAAACATATCCGTTTAAAAATTACATAGATGGTTCGTTCTCTATAAGATTAGTGAAGAACTCTTAATTTTTTAGTTTATTCTTTTAATGCAAAGAGCGCAAAGTTAAAAAAACTTTGCGCTCTTTTGCATTTATAGATAACTTTATAAAAATCCTTTTTACTTTTTATTATCATTCATTTTTTCATACGCATCAATAATATCCATAACAAGTTTATGTCTCACAACATCGGTTTTATTGAAATACACAAAGCCAATACCCTCTATGCCCTGTAAAATTTCATTTATCTGAATCAGCCCCGACATATCTTTGCGCGGTAGATCTATCTGTGTAACATCTCCATTTATAATAGCTTTTGAGTTTGCGCCTATGCGTGTAAGGAACATCTTCATCTGAGTTGTTGTAGCGTTCTGCGCCTCGTCAAGAATAATAAACGCATTGTTCAGCGTCCGCCCTCTCATGTAAGCAAGCGGTACAATTTCAATTATATTCTTCTCCATATATCCGCGCAATTTATCAGCAGGGAGCATATCGTCAAGCGCATCATATAGAGGGCGAAGGTACGGGTCAATTTTTTCTGATATATCACCGGGAAGAAAGCCAAGGCTTTCTCCTGCTTCAACTGCAGGCCTTGCTAGAACAATTTTATTAATCTCTTTACTCTTTAATGCTGCGACTGCAAATGCAACGGAGAGGTAAGTCTTTCCTGTACCTGCAGGTCCTATGGCAAATACAATATCGTTCTCTTTTATCTTTTTAACATATTCAAGCTGAGTAGCAGTTCTGGGCTTTATGAAATCATTTTTTTTGAATAAAATAATTTCCTGAAGCTCATTAGTACCGGGCTTAACTTTATTTCTTACTTCAAACTCTTTTGTGTTATCAAGCAAATCGAGTACAAGCTCAACATCATGCGGGGTAAGATGTCCTTGTCTCTTTTGAAGAAATTTCAATTCTTCAATTGCTCTATCTATATTTTCTATTTCGTTTTTTTCACCTTTAAGAAAAATAGAATCTCCTCTTACAACAATAGTAGAATCAAATGCTTCCTTTATAAGCTCTATATTTTTATCGTTTACTCCGCAAAAGTTCAGAAGATCTATTCCACTTAAATCTATTTTCTTTTCTATTATATCCAAATTTATTATTGTTATGTTTTTAGTTAAAACAAAAAACCCTTATGCTAAATTCCAGCATAAGGGTTTAAAAAATATTAAAGAATAATTGACGTTAATCAATTATTTTTTTGGTGCATCTTTTTTAACGTCTTTAGGAGCGTCTTTTTTAACGTCTTTAGGAGCGTCTTTTTTCATATCTTTCGTTGCATCTTTCTTTGTATCTTTTTTCATATCTTTCGTTGCATCTTTTTTCATATCTTTCTTTTCATCTTTCTTCATATCTTTCGGTGCATCTTTCTTATCCATTGTGGATGTTTTTTTGGTTCTTTTTTTCATCCATTTGTTTTTCATCATCATTGCGTCTTTTTTCATTTTGTCTGTTAAAGTCGGCACTGATAATTGTTGTCCTGGATAGATAAGATTTGGATTGCTGATTTTTGTAGGTGTTCTTTTACCTGACATTTTAGGATCTAAAGTAACAGTTTTGTTAGCGTCCCATAATACTGGCCACATTCTACCGTTGCTGTAGATTTCTTTTTTAGCAGCAATTTTGTATAAACAATCACCTTTAACTACAGTGTATTTGTTTGATTTTGGTGGTTCAACTGGTTTTTCCCAATCGATAAGTTTCTTTTCCATTGCATTGAATCTATCCCAGAATTCTGGTAAGCAACGTACTTTAGAAGCTTTTAACATGTCAAATTTCTTTCTAGCGTCAGCTGCACTGCCTGATTTGCTATTAATCATTTTTTCAGTTGCTTCGAAATCTTTTCTGTAATCTGCAACACCTGATTTAGATGAACCAACTGCAGCATATAAATCTGATTCAGCTTTTGTTAAAGCTGCATCTTTATCTGAGTTTGATTTTTTTAAACCGTCTATTTCTGTGTTTAGATTGTTAAGTTGGATCGTTAACTGATCTTTCTTAGCTGAATACTCGTCCATCATTTTTTGCCAATCTTCCATGGTCATCTCAGTTTTTTCATCCTGAGCAAAGACTGATTTAGATGTCATTACAGCTAAGGAGAAAACTAACATAAATACTAATAATTTATGTAATTTCATTTTTGAATATCTCCTTTGATAAAATTTTTAAAATTTTGTGTAAAAATAATTTTTAAAACTGTTTGTATTACGGACATCTCTTTTTAACAGCGTCCATGTCATTCATGTACTGTTTTATTTTAGAGTCTTTGTCAGCGATTTGTTTTTGTAATGATGATTTTTCATCATTCTTTGAACTGACTTGTGAAGAAAGAGATTCTACTTCAGCTTTTAAATCATTAAGCTGTTGCATTTGCTCTTCGCTAGGTCCTGAGCTACAACCTGTAATAACAACTGAACCAGTCATCATTAAAGCTGCTAACAGAACAAACAAAAGATTTTTTGTTTTTGCCATTTTTAAAATTCCTCCTAAATTGGATTTTGGCTGTTAATAAATATGTTAATTCGTTTACAAATATACATCGGCTATCATCGAGTGTCAAGTCATAATTCTCAAAAAGTAGACACTGAAAACCCATATTTTTGATTTATATTGCATATAAATTCCCTGTGTATAAAAAAAACAACATTATAAAAAAAAAGCCCGGAAGATTGCTCAACCGGGCTTTTTTGAATATCTGTCTTAACGATTAGTTATTTCTTCTTTTCGTCTTTTTTTACCTCTTTAGGAGGCGATACTTTTTTTGTATCTTTAGGAGCATCTTTCTTGACATCCTTTTTCTCATCTTTCTTGACATCTTTTTTAATATCTACTTCATCTTTCTTAGTATCTTTCGTTGTAACTTTATGTTTCTTCTTTCTGTTTTTCATTTTTCCGTATGACTTGTTAAGCATCATTTGCTTTTCAGTTTCAGTCATCGCAGGAATACATAATACCTGCCCCGGATAAATCAAATTCGGATTTGGAATTGTTGCCGGTTTACCTGAGATTACGCCATTTTTATTAGCATCCCAGATCTTAGGCCACAATCTTGGGTTTCCGTAAATTTCTTTCTTACCGGAGATTTTCCATAGACAATCACCTTTAACAACTTTGTAGTCTTTGTCACATTTTTTAGCAACAGTTCCACCTAAGCACCAGTCGGCATATTTCTTAACCATTGCATTGTATCTGTCCCAGAATTCATTTAGACATCTTGCTTTAGAAGCAGTGATAGCGTCAAGCTTTTTCTTAGCATCTTCGCAGTTACCACTTCTGGAATTGATTTGACTTTCAGCATCAGTAAATCTACTTCTGAAACCGTTTAAGTCACCGGTCCATGAATCAAAGTCGCCTTTTAATTTATCATAAGCAGATTGCTTTGAATTTTTTTGAGCGATTAATCCGTCAATGGTGGCTTGTTTGCCACTCATTGCAGCTGTTAATGAATCTTTTAACTTGGAGTACTTTGCCCACTCATTCATGTAAGTGCCGCAAGCGTCATCCATTTCATCACAACATTCTCCGTCATCTTGTGCAAAAACCGGAGCTTTAAAGAAAGCAATTAAAGATAAAACTAAAATTGCTAAAAAAAGTTTATTTGATTTCATATTGAGTTTATACTCTTTAACTTTTTAAATAATAGTTTTAAAATTATTAAGGACATCTTTTACGAGCAGCATCAAAATCTGATTGCAGCTTTGACATTGAATTGTCAATTGAACTGATGTCACCTTGCAGTGAACTTATTTGGGCATCCATTTTGGAATTTGAATCCATCATACCCGCTACTTCTGATTTTAAACTTTCTAGCGCAGCTAATTGCTCATCTGTAGGACATGAACTGCATCCTGATAACAAGGCTGAGGTAGACAAAATTAAAAAAGCTAAAAGTGTAAAAATCAAACTTTTAATTTTGAGCATACTTTAAAAATCCTCCGATTTTAAATTAAAATTTTTTTCAAAATACCTTAATAATAGTGAGATGTCAAGTCAGTTTCTTTAAAAATACGATAATTTATCATATTTTTATAAGTTTTAACTTTAATTACACATTAAGATTTATTTCAAACTAAATAAAAAAGCCGGAGTGACCGGCTCTTTTATTGTATAACTACAAATACTAATTTATTTATTTACTTCATCAAAGAAGTCACCAAGCTTGAACCTGATGTTTGCTGCTACTGTCAGTACGCCAAAACTATCGTCAGTCAACTTAGATAATCTAAGCGACGGCCCGATTGCAAACGCACTCAGTGCAAAACCTTCACCGATTTGCGAAATCATTATATCCATAGCAATCTGGAAGTTTCTAATACCTGCAAGTGTTGCATCAATTCTTGTATCGAATACAGAACCTGCTGCTCTCATTTCTCTTCCTACAAAACCAATGTGAGTTTCACCTAAGTATCTTCCTGCGTAAACTTTAGCTCTTGTAGAACCGAAAGTTCTGAAAGGATATGAGAACATAAAATCAAAATAGCTTCCTAAAAGAACGTTGTTTTTCATTGGTAAACCTGTTACAGTGTTGATGTATGTTTTTGGTAAGTCAGGTGTACCTGTATCTATAGTAGTATGATATCCGATTTCGAAGAAGTTACCGAAAGGAATATGGTAACCTAAGTTAAGCATGAGATTCGGAGCATAAATATTGTTAAAGCTGTTTGCGCTTAAACCGCCGCCGTTATCATTTTCTTTAACTCTTGTTGTAAGTTCTTTTATTCTTGTATTAATACCTACGTATGCTCCAAGAATATGGAAATCTGCTCCTACGAGATCTGTTTCTAATGGGAATGAATATGGAGTACCTGTCCCGAATGAAAATCCTAATGAACCTTTAAGAGGAATACCTAACGGGTCACCGCCAAAGAACTGGAAGTAAGGACTGATATATGCTGTTGTTCCTCTGATATCTCTGCTTCTTCTCGGAGGTGAAATAACATCTTTAATTTTTATGCTTTTGAAAACATCAAGAAATACCGAACCGTAATTTAATTTCTTTAGATTCAGATTTTCTTTATTGCTTCCTGTCCATCCTAACAACTTTGCCTGAACATCTTTTGTAAGCTGTGTCCACGAAAAACGCTGAGCTGAAGGATCTGACTCGTCACCAATAACAACGTATTGGTTGTTAGTATTCGCATCCATCACGTTCACAATTAAGTTGTAAGATTCAAGAAGCGGGCTGATTCCCATCTGGTCCTGAACTTTTATGAATACGCTATCGTCCTGTGCTCTTGCAAGGATTCTGAAATATTTCCAAGATGCCGGATTGTCCTGATTTTCTTCCTGAGCATTCACGCTCTGTAAGCCTACCATAGAAAACATAAATAATCCGATAATAAGTAAAAATAATTTTACCATAAAGTTTTGTTTCATAATT
The DNA here is from genome assembly GCA_038225955.1 of Ignavibacteria bacterium. Classification (GTDB taxonomy): domain Bacteria; phylum Bacteroidota; class Ignavibacteria; order Tepidaquicellales; family Tepidaquicellaceae; genus JAFDZO01. Next base: position 29,278 of record JBBRQV010000004.1, read on the forward strand.
TTAATTTTGTTTGTATAAAATTTAAGTTACATCGGGGAAAACTTGGATTCCGCTGCCTGCATGACTGCGGAATCCATATAATTATAATTTTACCAATCGCCGAATTGAAAGCTTTGCTGCCCTGTAACAGTATGCCCAGCTATTTTATCTTTAACGGTGACAGTGAATCCGATGGAATACGGGGAATCTTTACCGGAAGCAAAGTTATCGAATGCAGATTTACTTCCAAATCCTTTGAGTGTTATATCATAAGTATTTGCGCCTGCATTTTTTACTTCTACCGGTCCGTTAAATTTAACATCTAACTGTCCGGGAAAATCATCACTGATGGTAACTCTGAATCCTACTACACTTTGAAGAGTTCTAACTGTAACACCATCACCCATGTTTGTAATTTTTTGGATACTGATTTTAGGCTTTTCATTAGGCTTCAAGTCAACAGTCTTAGATGAGTTTCCTACCTTAATAGTTACAGAACTCTGTCCGCCTGTTACAAATGTTTTAGAACTTTTAGCGGGGATAGTTGTGATGCCAACTATTTCCAGAGGTGTATCATAAGGATTATTTAAGGTATTTTCGGTATACTGAGTTAAAAGAATATTTCCAATTCTAATCTCCTGCATTTGACCCGGATCTTTTTTCACTTCATCCGGTATCTTCTTTTGTTCTACCAAAGGATTCTGCTGAGTGATAGTGGAAGTATTTGTGTTCACAGAAGTAACTTGTGTTTGCATCACCTGAATCTTCTGCTGAAGCTGTGCTATTAAATTTGGATCTAACTTGCTTATATTAGTTGTGTCGAATTGTATCTTAGGGACTAAACCTAGTGCAATTAAGGAATCAAGATAAGCCTTCAAAGAGTCTGCATAAGACTTTTCTACAACTTTATCTTTATTGATAACTTCAGTCAGGTCGAGATTAGCTCCTTTAAGAGCAATGACACAAATTACAAATATATAAAGCGACTGATAGATGATAAATTTAACGTCTCTATTTTTCTTGCGCGCCATTTTAAAAAATTTTGTGTTTGTTTAAATTATTATCTCTTACCTGCGAGATAGACTAAATTATCTAATCCCTTTAATGCGTTAGTATCTTTAATTCCTTTTATTGTTTCATTTAAGTATGAAGCAGTTGATTGCAACTGGTTCAACACTTTTTCATCTGTAAGTTTTGAGTTTCCTAAGTCTTTTAAGATTGCATCAAGTGTAGCCATATTTTTTGCAAATGTCTCAGAGATTTTATTGGTGATTTCCATCACTTTATAAATCTGCTCTACATCTTCTTTCTTCATATCGAAGCCCTTAAAAGCTACCTGAGGTACTTCAGGAGTTCTTCCTCTTGTAAGCTCTGTTAAAATTGCTTGTTGCATGCTTGCTTCTTTTTCATAATAATATTCAGTCTGTACTTGTTTTATTTCATCCTGAATCTCATTGTATTTTACTGCCATAGCGTCGAATACAGATTCAAATAATTTTCCGATAGCAAGTATTAGAATTGATTTGATTTCGAATGGAACTGAGAAGCCTAAGAAAATTGTCGGACCTTCTTTAATGGATACCAATAAGAATGCAGCACCGAGAAGTGGAAGTGCAGTTGCAACCGCATCTACTGTTCCGGAGTACTTATCAATAAGTCTTGATAAACTTCCTTCTGTTAGACCTTTTTCAGTTATTTCTTTTCTAAGTGCAATGTTACAAAGTATTGCTACTAAAATAAAAATTACATAAGCTAATATCGGCAGCCACCAGAACTGATAAGGCTCAACACCGCTGTTTAATAACTGTGTGCCCGGGAATAATGAGTTAGCAAAATTAACTGCTACTTTCCCCAGGAAAGGAACGTTTGCAACGTCAATAAAAAAAGCTAAAATTAATAAGATAAAGGACGGAATAGCTGCAGATAAAATCGCCTTGCTCCCCTCCGATTTTATCCTTGTAATATTCTTCTCAATCAGATGCTCTCTTATTTGAGTCAGTTCCTTGTCATAGTTCTGAAGAGAATTAATCTTATCCTCAACGCTTCTTGACTCTTCGGAATAGATTTGTGTTGATTCCATTACTGCTTTCGTTTTAATTAATGAATTGATTTAATTTTTAATAATATAGACAAAATAGAATTTTTATTAAATAATAATAATAAAAAATTTTAAATATTTAATTTGCAAAATAAGAGCCTAATTTTTGTCGTAGTTCGAGCTACAACAAAATAATTTTTTTAATTTACATTGTCAAGTTATTTTTCTGACTATCTTTTGCTATTCCCATTCAATTGTCGCAGGTGGCTTTGTACTAATATCGTATACTACTCTATTAATTCCTTTTACCTCATTTATAATTCTGTTCGAGAGATTTCGCATGAACGAATGCTCAAAATCATAAAAATCTGCAGTCATACCATCTACTGATGTTACTGCCCGTATTCCTGCTACATTCTCATAGCTTCTTTCATCACCCATGACTCCAACTGTTTGCACTGGCATTAATACTGAAAACGCCTGCCATATTTTTGAATACAAATTTTTCGTGTGAAGTTCTCCCATGTAAATCTCATCAATGTCTCTTAGTATATTCAGTTTCTCTTTGCTTACGTCACTTAAAATTCTTATTGCAAGCCCGGGTCCGGGGAACGGATGCCTTTTAATAAAATAGTCCGGCAGTCCAAGTTTCAAACCAATTTCTCTCACTTCATCTTTAAACAATTCTCTGAACGGTTCAATTAATTTGAATTTCATTTTCTTTGGAAGACCTCCTACGTTGTGATGTGTCTTTATCACTGCAGAAGGGCCTTTGAACGAAACTGATTCTATCACATCGGGGTACAAAGTTCCCTGTACTAAATATTTTGCAGCTCTTATTTTTTTTGCTTCTCTTTCAAAAACATCAATGAAAGTCTTTCCTATTATTTTTCTTTTCTTCTCAGGGTCTTTTACACCTTTTAATCTTTTCAAAAATAATTCAGATGCATTTACAAGCTTAATTTTTATTTTAAAACTTTTTGCGAAAAGCTTTACAACTTTTTTACTTTCGCCCTTTCGCATTAAGCCGTTATCAATGTGAATGCAATGTAACTGTTTTCCAATTGCTTTGCTAACTAATACGGCTGCTACGGAAGAATCCACTCCACCGCTTAAGGCGCATATTACGTTATCGCTTTTTACTAACTGCCTTATCTCAGAAATTTTATCTTCAACAAACGAGCTTGCAGTAAATTTATTTTTTACTTTGCAAATTCCGAACGTAAAATTTATTAAAATTTTCTTTCCTTCTTCAGTATGGTTTACCTCCGGGTGAAACTGCACACAATAAATATTTTTCTTTGCGTTTTCAATACTGCTTATAATTCCATTCTTACTTTTTGAAGTAACAGTAAATCCTTTGGGGACCTTATCGAGTGAATCTCCGTGGCTCATCCATACTTCAGATATTTTCTTTACACTCTGAAACAGTGATGATTTTTTTGCGAGAATAATTTGGGAGTGCCCGTATTCCCTGTATTTGCTTTTGTGAATCCTGCCGCCTTCAAGATAACTAATCAATTGAAGTCCGTAACAAACACCGAGTATCGGAATTTCATTATTCGTAAAGTACTCTAATAAAGTTTCACTTATCCTGGGAGATTTTTTATCAAGAACACTTGAAGGTCCTCCGGAAAGAATAACTCCCTTCAGATTATATTTACCTTGCTGTATAAAACTCAGTACATCAAAACTAAACGGCTGTATTTCGCAGTACACTTTCATCTCTCTTACTCTTCGGGCAATTAGCTGCGTGTACTGTGAGCCGAAGTCAAGAATTAAAATCATATCCAGTTTCTTCGCATTCATATTCATTTCGCTTCTCCCATTGCAATTTGTATTGCCCCCATAGTCGGCTCGTTTTTCTTCAGTACAATCTTTACGTTCTTCAAATTCTTTTTTATTTCGTTTCTTAAGCTCCGGGATAAAATATTATCGTTTTCTATTACGCTGCCTATAAAGGCAATTTCAATTTTCTCTTTTACCTTGGCAAGTTTTAAATATAATTTAATATTGCCGAGTAAATCTTCCGATGACTGCTTAACAATTTTTAAACAGACCTTATCTTTTTTCTCTGCCGCTTCAATTACACATTCAACAACTCTCTGAATTTCAAAATGGTGGGCGAAAACTTTATCTACTATATTATTAGACGTAATCTCAAACCTTTTCCTTACTAATTTTGAAAATATACTTTCATTTTTTCTTAAAGGGCGTTCATCGTATTCCTTTACGAGTTCTCGCAAACCTTCTCTTCCGATAATAAATCCGCTTCCTTGGTCGCCTAAAATTCTTCCCCAACCGCCTACTCTATTTAGTTTGCCTTTATATTTTCCGTACAAAACAGAGCCTGTACCTGCAATAAGTATAATCCCATCCTCGCCATTAAAGGCACCTGTGATAGCATTTTTTGCATCTGTGACTACAGTAATTTTTTTAACTTTTAGCTTAGTTTTAAAAAGCTTAGTGAGTTTTTTCCTGTCAAATTCTTCCCTTGCTCCGGCTACTCCAAAACAGATTCCGTCACAATTTTCAGCTTTTAATCCTTTTTTCTTTAGTGAAGTAAAGATATATCCGCTAAGGACTTCAGCAGTTTTCTCTGCTCCGTGAACAGAATAATGACAGGAAGGATTCTTACCGCTATATAAAATCTTCTTTTCAGAATCTGTTATTACTATTTCAAATTTCGTGCCACCCGAGTCAATTCCGATATAATATTTTTTATTTTTAGACATTTTTAGAACAAATTAAATTTTCATTGTACTCGTTACCCAGCTTGGTAACGTAATATTCCGCAAAGCTCTGCATTACATTACTTTGAATTGAAGCAGAGCTTCAAAACTTATTCGTTACGAAGCTAGAGCTTCGTAACGAGAATTATTTTTAATATTTTTTTAATATTAATACAAAATTAAATTCGTTAAATTAACCATAAATCACTTAATAACGGAGTCAAAAAATTGAAAGAAGAAGTTCTGGATCAGGGTTTTCTCGAGGTACTCGATAAACTCGGCAACGATTTAACTGTTGTAAATTCTGCGCGTGTTTCATTCGGTAAAAGAAAAACCGAATTTACAGACGGCGACAGAAAGCTTGTAAAATTTTTAGTAAAGAACAAACACTGGTCACCATTCAGACATATTATAGTTCAGTTCCACATTAAAGCACCTGAGTTCGTAATGCGCCAATGGTATAAACACGTTGTGGGAATTGAAACCACATCAAGCTCAATGACTAAAGACCATGCATGGAATGAAATCAGCGGCAGATACGTTCCCGTTGAAAATTTTTACAAACCAAATAACTGGCGCGCTCAATCAGAAAATAATAAACAGGCATCCGAAGGAAGCATTGAAAACCAAAATGAAGCTGAAGAAATTTTTGACGGAATCATGAAATCAATTACCGGCTCCTATGAAAAATTACTTGAGCTCGGCGTTGCCAAAGAACAAGCGAGATTAATTTTACCTCTTAATCAATATACTGAAGTCTACTGGACTGCATCTTTTCAGGCAGTTATGAATTTTATAGAACTTAGGGATGAAGCAACTGCACAGTGGGAGATAAGACAGTATGCAATTGCTATGAAAAAAATGATGATGGAGCTATATCCTGAAACAACTAAAATCTGGTTTGAAAATATTCATTAGTATTTAGTATAAAGTAGTGAGTAGAATGTATAAAATGATTTTGAATTACTTAATACTTTCTACCTGCTACTTTCTTCTATGAACTAAAAATACTCTTCAGCACCTGCCCTGCTACATTAGGGTTTTCCTGGAATCTTCTTATTGAGTACTCATACCATCTCTGTCCGAACGGAACGTATATTCTCATTCTATGATTTCCTTTCAACACTTCATCGCGTAAATGTTCTCTTACTCCAAGAAGCATCTGGAATTCGTATTGCTCCCTTGTAAGTCCAAGATCTTTTATAATTTTTTCTGCGCCGGTAATTAAGTAATCATCGTGAGTAGCTATGCCGCAGTATGCGCCTCGCTCGAATGCAAGACGAAGCACCTTTAAATAATTCTGCCTTACTTCATCGTATCCTTTAAATGCAATCTCTTCCGACTCGATGTAAATTCCTTTACAAATTCTGAAATTTGCTTTCGCTTCTGTTAATCTAATTATATCACTTTCAGTTCTTCTAAGGTATGCCTGCAGCACTAAGCCGACATTATATTTCTTTCGCATATTTTCATACATCTTAATTGTTATATCAGTTACTGCCGATTCTTCCATATCGATACGAACAAATATATTAAGACTCTTTGCATGCTCAAGTACTTCGGTGAACAAGCTTTCGCATAATGCGTAATCGGATTTTAGTCCTAGCATCGTAAGCTTTATAGAAAGATTTGAATCAAGATTGTTTTTATTTATTGCAGTGAGTACTTCAAGCTGTTCGTTCTTTGATTGTATAGCTTCTTCTTTTGAGTTTATGCTTTCACCAAGCACATCCATAGTTGCCATAAATTTTTTGGTGTTTAAGGCTTTCACTGTTTCAACAGCTTTATTAATATTATCGCCCGCGATATATTTATTTGCAAAAACTCTAACTAAACTCTTTGGTAATATTGTAATGGTATTTACAAGGATTTTATTGAGGAGGTTCATTAAGATGATTTTTTATCTTAATGAAAATTAACGATTACAAATTATCTTAAAAAGGAAAATAAAAAAAAAGTGCATGACAATTCTAACCACAGAGAGCACACATAATTTAATTTAGATGTTAATGCATTAAGCGTCTCTGAAATCTGAAAACTCTGTGTGCTATATATTTCCAAATCGTAGTACGGGGAATAAATAAAAAAGGCATCCTGTTGTTACAGGATGCCTGATGAAAAAGGAGTAGAACTTGAAGAAATTATTTTTACATTTAGACTTTTCCCGGGGATTTATTTCTTCCCCGGGTGGTGTATGCAGACGTTAGTATTATCCGATGTCTGCCTTAAACTTATGGGAGAATCTAAAGATTCTCCCAACCCTGAGCACTTATCAACTCCCCTCACAGTTGATAAGAAGGGCTGTAGAAGCTTTCGCTTCTTAGCTGATTTCTACAAAGCCCCTCAACTCCGTGAAATCAAAATTTTATAACTAAACTTTTGGGAGAATAACCGCCAACGGTTCGAATATATCAACTTCCCTCAAAGTCGATATTTCATTTTAATGGAAAACTACTAAGCCCCTCAACCCGTGAATTCCGGTATTCTTATCAGCTTCATTCTCCCGGTAAGAAAAGCAGCCCCCTCATAAGCTGCTATCTTAAAACTTTTAAAGAACTCTTTTATTATGCAGATGTAAAGCAACCTTATGTCTTGGTTTTGTCCTTTACATTTATAAAAAATTTTGTCTATTTTGCTATTAAGAGAAAACAGAGATGCCTCGTCATCTTAAAATTTAACCTTGCCGGGTTATGATTTTTAATTCTCTTAAAGAACGCCGGATGCCCTCATCCGGCTTTTTTATTATCTATTCTTAAGGCTACTTCTTATTACTTTATTAAACTCATCTTCTTTATAGAAGTATAATCACCTGCTGTCAATCTGTATACATAGAATCCTGAAGCCAGTTTGCTTCCATCAAACTTCACTGTGTAGTACCCTTTATCTTTAACTTCACTTATCAATTCCGATACAAGCTTTCCTGACATATCATATACTTTCAATGATACAAAAGACTGCTCTGGTATTCCGAATTTTATAGTTGTAGTCGGATTAAAAGGATTTGGATAATTTTGATTTAATATTGGTTCTCTAGGATATGTGCCGATTCCACCGCCAAGGTCATCTGAAACCAAGTCTTGTTTTGTCCCTGTTACATAAAGATTATATTTAGGAGAACTTGTAGTTGTTATATCAACTGCCGAAGTCTCATTATAAATTGTACTTAAGAAATTGCCTCTGTCCGCTGTCAAATCATTTGCATAAGCTCCAAGCTCTGCCATCTCATCTGTCTCGAAAGGATTATTTCGAATAATAATTCTGTCGTTTTCAATGATATCGTTTACGTATGCACCTATTCTGACTTTATCATTTATAGTAATCTGCACAGTGTTAAAAACATATTCTCCCTTATCATTCACTAAAACGGATTCTAATACTTTGTATGTTACCTGGTCAGGATTTACAAAATAAAGTTTTACTGTAGTATTAGCTGCGGCTTTAGTAGTATTTTTATAAAATACTTTTCCACTAATAACGATGTTATTTGTCGCTTGTGATAGCCCTGTGAGTAAAATTAAATTTACTATTACCAGCGTTAAGATTGTGACAGATTTTTTCATAAATCCTCCGAGATATAAAAACTTTTTAAAATTTACTTCTTTAGACAATTTTTCTTGCCTGTGGTGACAACTATTTTATTAAAACTTCTCTAATACTTTCTTTAAGGTCGAATTGCTTTTGAACTTTCTTAAATTCTTTAGTGGTATAAGCCTGGTTCCAATAATAATTAAATAAATCCATCATTCGCATTGCAAAATCTTTATTTCTTATTATAATATCAGCTCTGCTGTGTCTGGGTATATCTTTCGGGTCAATATTTATAAAAACAATTTCTCTGTCAAATATTGTGATATTGGGTAACTCTAATTGTGAGATTTTTAATTTCTCGCCGTTGTTTTCGTAGTATTCGCAAAGGTCAATAAATCCTTCCATTGTTGCTATTGAAACATTCTCATCACGGTCAACAATCTTAAAGTTCAAACTTGCTTCATAGATTGATTTGATAGAACCGCCTGCATTGATAAAATTCAAGGCTGTCTGGTCTAACTCTTTTGAAACGAACATTTCAAATCTTACCATAAAAAGAATTTCTTCTTTTGCATTATTTAGCAGTTCAATGAACTTTGCAGTTCTGTGCTTGTTAAATCCTCTAATAAGTTCAATGTTTACCGAATTATCGCTTTCATCAGTTTCAGATTTATAAAGCGGCATAAGATTCTTGAAAGTATCTTTTAAATTTCCTACCCGTTGCTCGTTTTCTATATTAAAATCTGCTTGAATCTTATCAAGTATAATTCTTGGATTTATAATTTCATATTTAAGAATAGTATTTGTTTCTATAACGTTGCAGTAGCCTTTTTCAGCGAAAGTTTTTAAAATTTCATACACAGCTGTTCTTCTTATCTTCGCCTTCTCCGCAATTTCAGATGCGCTAAGTGAGGAGTTTGTCAGCAGCACCATGAAGACCTTCGATTCATATTCCTTGAACCCTAAGCTTTGTAATTTTTCTATTAATTGGTCTGGTTGCAAATCTGTTGTACTTTAGGTTTAAAACATTTTTTCCTTACTTGCAATTTGAGTTTTTTTGATTTATTTGTCAAGTCCTTTTTTTGGTAAAAATGTTGTCGTTTAAAAAAGAACATTTTTACACCACATGCATAAGGGCTTATATAAACTCTTAATACGAGACCTTTTTTAAAAAGTTTTACGCTTATATAATTTTTTTTTATCTTTTTTGTAGGCTAAAGATTAAATACCTTCCAAAACTATAAATCAGAAGAGTTAACATGAAAACAAAACTACTAGTAGTACTTATTATGCTATATTGTTCATTGTCTTATTCCGCTACTATTCCAAGACCAAACCATATAGTAATTTGTATAATGGAGAACAGAGGCTACAGCCAGATAATCGGAACCTCACAAGCTCCATTCATAAACAGTTTAACCGCAGACAGTAAGGGCGCGCTGTTTACAAACTCGCACGGACTTACACATCCGAGTCAGCCGAATTATTTAATGTTGTACTCCGGTTCAAATCAGGGAATAGTAGATGATGCAACTCCATCAACCTTTCCTTTCGTGGCTCCGAATCTTGGAGCTTTACTAATCAATGCCGGATTTAAATTTATCGGTTACTCTGAAAGCATGCCTTCAGTTGGTTATAACGGAACAGTTTCAGGAAGTTATTATCGCAAGCATAATCCGTGGGCTAACTGGCAAACAGCAGTAACAAACGGATACCCTATAACAGTTAATCAGCCATTCACTGCTTATCCGACAAATTACGATAGTCTTCCTGCAGTAAGTTTTGTAGTGCCAAATATCATAAACGATATGCATGACGGCACTATAACTCAGGGCGATACATGGCTTCAGAATAACTTAGGACCGTATATTACCTGGTGCAAAACTCACAACTCGCTTTTTATTTTAACATGGGATGAAGATAACGGAACAACTCCTAATCAAATACCGACTATATTTGTTGGAGAGAAAGTTCTTCACGCAAATTACAATCAGTATATTTCTCATTACTCTATGCTGAGAACAATTGAGGATATGTATGGCTTAGGTTATGCAGGGCACTCAGATACTGCGCAAGCAATTGTAAACTGCTGGGCTCCTGCAACAGGAATACAAAACAGCGGAGAGATAAAAAATTATTCGCTATCGCAAAATTTTCCTAATCCTTTCAATCCTGGAACAAAAATTTCTTTTGAGATTCCAAAGTCAGGGTTTGTATCGCTAAAAATATTTAATGAACTTGGGAAAGAAGTTGATGAGCTTTTAAGCAATAATTTAACGGATGGAAAATATGAAGTGAACTGGGATGCACATAATTTTTCTTCAGGTGTTTACTACTACAAAATTCAGGCAGGTGAGTTTACTCAGATAAAATCAATGGTACTCGTAAAATAATTATTTAGATTCTGTTCGCCGGACCGGTAATAGTAAGATTTTTTATCTTACCGTTATCATCATCAAAATCTATGACTATATACTCCCCGTACTTAGGTAAAACTTTTACGGGGGTATTCATTTCTCTTTTTATATAGGAAATTATTGCTGAAGAAATCGAGCCCGTTCCGCTGGAAAGTGTCTCACGCTCAACTCCCCGCTCAAAAGTTCTCGTATGAATTTCATTCTCTCCAACAACTTTTACAAAATTTACATTAGCACCTTCAGGCATAAGCTCGCGGTGCATTCTTAAATTTATTCCCCACTCATTTACGTTCACTTCTGTCAAATCTTTCACAATGGGTTTTTTAATATCATCGATAAAAACCACAATATGCGGCGAACCGCAATCAACATAAGCACATTCCAGCTCTTCCCACCACTCGCCAAAATTTACTTTTAATTTAAACGAAGGATTTATTACTGCAGGGTCGGGCATTTCTACTCTGATATTCTTTTCATCAATAACTTCACATTTATAAATTTTATCGATTGCTTCAACTGTTAATTTATTTTTATTAATTTTATTGACAAGATTATTATCCAGTGAATATTTTACCGTGCATCTGAGTCCGTTGCCGCATAGTGAGCCCGTGCTTCCGTCACGATTGAAATAATTCATTTTCAAATCTGCTTTCATAGTTGTCTCTACGAATATTACTCCATCAACATCCTGATTTTCTTCTTTAGAGCATAGATCAACAACTATATTTTTATTGTTCCCGATTTTCAAATCGAGATTATTAATCATAATAAAATTATTTCCGGCACCTGTATATTTCATTATTATTCTAGAATCCAAACGGGCCTCCCGGATTTGTAGTCTTTGTAACTTTTATATCTTTCAATTGCGGTGCTTTTATTTTTATTTCTAAATTAAATCCTTTATATAGACCAAGCGGATACCAGTTAAAATTCATTTCCCATGAATTCAAATCTCTGTACGCCGTTATATAGGGCGCAGAAATTTGTTTATTTGTAAAATCATAACTCGTCGATGCGCTGAATCTCCATTTTTCAGTCGGGCTAAAACTAAGACTTCCCGAAATAGATGATGTTCTGAAATACTGAGTTGGAATAAATCTTGATTCGGAATAATTATAATTCAAACTTCCTGTCAGCGGAATATTATAGTTTACAACGTTCACGGTATCTCTGAATAGTTTTTTCGTAGTATCTTTTTTAGAGCTATTGTCAGCGCTTGATAATAAAAAATTATAGCTTGTGGATAAGTTTATATTGAAACTTGTTAAATCTGCGAGTTTTCCTTCACTCAACAAAAATTTATTAATCCTTGTTCCTGCCCCTCCATCGAACTTATAAAGATTAAAAGTTGCACCGCCTGAGATATTTAACAAGCTGCCGATAGCAGTCCTGAAACTGGTGCTCAAATCTGAGAACTTCAACGAGTCCGCTGCAAAGTTATAGCCAATGCCTGCATCCAGATTTAACAACTGAAATTTATTATCAGTAGAGTCAGTTTCTTTTGTTTTCATTTCAAAAACATTTCCCACTGAAAAATTTATTGACTGCTGCTCACCTGCACCGGGTCCGCCGAAAATCCCATTCTCAAAAAAAGAATACTTCTGCGGCTTACCTAAGGCATCAATATATGTTCCATAATATCCCCAGAAATCTTTTGAGAAATCGGGAGTGTAGCTGTATGTAATATTCGGAGTAAGTGTATGCCTTATGCCTTTTATACCCAGAACATTAGGAGTAAAAATTCCGATTAATTTTGTACCGAATGTAACTCCCGTGTTGAAACTTCGCGCCGTTTTAAATCCGCTTACATCATCTATTACCACTGTGTTTGTTATCGGGTCGTATCTTTTCAAAATTGACTTATTATACCAGAACTCATTGTAGCTGAAAAAAGGATTGACGCTGATAAACTGCGACTGCGGAGATAAATTTAAATTCACTCTGTGTATTGCTCCCAATCTATCGTTCCTGGTTGTCAAGCTATCGTTACCAAGATAATCCAATTGAACAGTCTTCACACGATTATTTAGAAACTGGCCCTGATAGCTGTACGAAAAATATTCAATTAGGCTTCTGTTATCATTGGTAGAAGTTTCAGATTGAAACGGATATACCTGGGAAATGGAAAAATTTACAGAGGGAATATTTTCGTTAATGCTTCCCGTTATTAAATTCTGATCGCGGTAATAATTCAAAGAAAAAATGTACGGCTTTCCTTCCCACGATTTTGAATAAGTAAAATTGGAAACAATATTCTGCCTTAACAAAGTGTTCAAATTATTTGAAGTATTATTATAATAAGCCTTACCGCTTGCGAATGTAAGGTTTCCATCTAATCGTGAAGTTGGGCTGAATGCCTGCGTATGATTTACCGTTAATGCCCATTCATCAGAGCTGAATTTTCCGGGGTCGGTTTCTTCACCGAGCCTTATTCGAGAGTAGCCTCCTTCAATTGCTCCGCTGAAATTATACTTTAGCGCATACCTAACTCTTCCGTTGAAGTCCAGTCTTCCGCGCGAGAACCAGCTTCCTGTTAATGCTAAATCGTAGAAGTCGTTTATTGCCCAGAAGTAACCAAGCCGCGCAACGTAAGTTCCATAAGTTCCATCGTCTCCGTATGTAGGCGGAATTAATCCGGACGACCTTCCGGTCTTATTCGGAAACACTCCGAATGGAATCCAGAAAATTGGTACGCCTTCAATGTACATAAACACTGACTGCGCAATTACCCTATCGTTTTTTATTACCTTCATCTTCGGTGAGAGAAAATAATATTCCGGGTTTTTCCTATCGGTTGAAGTTGTATATAAACCGTCCTTGATAAAGTAAATTTCATCCGTCACTTTTTTTATTTTATCACCGAAATAATATCCTACATCTGCCTCAGAAAATCCTTCAGAAATATTTCCCTGCTTCGTAGTAAAATTATATAGTAGTTTTGTACCGGTAAGCTTATCACCGCCTTGAATCATAATAGGAGTTTGTACTAATACACCTGTATTCATAGAGTCCGGAATACCGTAAGCTTCAAGCGTTTCGTCTTCTTTATCAAGTAAAATTATTCCTGAGTTTAATTTTAAATCCTGATAGTTAAGTTCTGCATCATTATATAAATATAGTTTTTTTGATTTCACATCAAAGATGGCAGAGTCTCTTGCAGAGTAATTTATGGGCGCAGAGATATCAGATTGTATCTGTTTAGTTGTATCAATTTTAGATTTTAACGAATCTAATGTTGTAGTTTTTAACAAGTCCGTTTTAAGACTATCGGTTTGCGCTATTGCAGAGGTAACTAAAAAAAAATATGATATGTATGCGAATGCTTTTTTCAATCAGTGTGTATCAGGATGAATCGGTAAGAATAATTATACTATTTTACTACAACATCATTGGAAAGTTCATTTGTATCATCACTCTCTCTTGGGAAATGAATTTTCAGTTTTTCTCCGATGAGATTAATACAGTGAAGAACTCCCTGTAAATAATTTCCGTCTTTGAATTCCTGACGAATTGTATCTTCAATGGAATCCCATGTACTTATTTCAATTATTTTATTTATTCCGTCATCTGCAATTATTTCAAATTTTTTATCATCCAGAAGTAAGTATATTAGCAGACCTGTTCTATGCTTAGTCTTGTGCATTCCGAGTTTCAGAAACTGGTTTACGGCTATTTCCCTCGATGATTTTTTTCTATCAAAAAATCCTTTCTTAATATGAACACATAAACGAATTTCACCTGCCGTGTTTTTCTCAACTTCATTAATGTTAGAGGCAATGTCCTTTAAATCTTTATCACTGAAATATTTTTCTATTATCTTCTTACTCATATAAAAATAATCCTGTTAATTACTAATTGAAAATTGTTAATTCTAAGAAATTACCATCCGCCGCTTGCGCCGCCGCCGCCGAAATCACCGCCGCCGCCGGAAAATCCTCCCGAGTCACCACCGCTGCTGCCGGAACTTCCCGAGCCCCAGTCAGAGCCGCCGCTGAATAATGAGCCTGCCATAAATCCTGAACCGAAGCCGCCAAACCTGCTGCCTCTTCTGCCTGTTATCATCCCTCTGCCAAATCCAAAAATTCTTCTTATGATAGAAATAACTATGAAGATAAAAATAAAAACAAATACAATTATAACAAATGCTGTACTGCCCAATACTTTCTTTCCGCTTATTGTTCCGTCACCTTTGTACTCGCCTTTTGTTGCTAAAATAATATTATCAGTGGCTTTATTAATTCCCTCATAGTATTGTCCTTTCCTGAATGCAGGCTTTAAATCATTTTCAATTATCTGAGAGGAAAGAGCATCGGTCAGTGCTCCTTCAAGTCCATATCCTACTTCAATTCTCATCTTCTTATCTTTCATTGCTACAAGAAGAAGTACTCCATTGTTCTTATCTTTTTTTCCGATTTTATTTTTGCGCGCAATTTCAACTGAAACGTTTTCAATCGGCTCACCGTTAAGGCTCGGGATTATGTATACAATCAATTGATTTGATGAAGCTTTCTCAAAATTTACGAGTTTTGAAATCAGTGAAGTTGTTTGCGACGAGGTAAGCGTACCTGTTTCATCTACAACATATTTTTTTATGCTGGTAGGATTATCAGAAAGTGATTTGGACTGCTCATCATTCTGATTACTCTGATCAGCCTGCGAGTAAGTTATCCCTGTAATAAGTAGTGCAAGTATTAAAAATATTTTTCTCAAATTTTCTGAAATGTTTTTATCAAATACTAATTATAAATTATAAAAATTACCAGCCTCCGCCAATACCCGCTCCGAATCCTCCGCCGGAAAGTCCGCCAAAACCTGCACCACTTCCGATGCTTCCACGTCTTTTTACGGGAGAAGAACTTGTTGTAAATCCTACTCCAAATCCTTTATTTAATCCCCCGAGAATTATTCTTTTTTCATAGCCTAAGGATTTTCGTATTATTGCTATAACTAACATAAGAATGCCAACGCCAAACACAGACAGAATAACTATTGTTACCCAAGGAATTTTTTCAAACATTGTTGGCTGGGCAATAGCTGTTTCATTTTCAACTTGTTGTATTACTGTTGGGGAAGAATTATTCAAAGATTTTGACTGGTTATCATCTTGCGGATAAGTCATTCCCGTAATAAGTAGTGCTAATATTAAAAATATTTTTCTCAATTCTAATTGTATAAATTTTCGTTCTCAAACTTTTCTCGGTTGCGAATTGGAAACGAGAACAAGAGGATTTTCTTTATATTATATAACAAATATACTTAAAAAATCCGTGATATTCGGTTTAAAATAAAAAAGCGAATACAATGCATTGCGAAGCCGGAGTCCCGCGAAAGACGGGATTTGCAATTTCGCAATGAGACGAACTTACACAAAACAAAAAAGCGAATCCACAGCTATGAATTCGCTTTTGTATTATTTTAAATTCGAGAAGAATTAAAAATCTATTAACAACTTTCTTATAAACCTTCAGCAAGATTTACGATTTCCTTATCTGCATCTTCCATTTTTTTTATGGAAAATCTTCTGTTCTCTTTCTCAATCGATTTATTAACTTCATCAAGCACATCAACCATAGTTTTATATTTCAGATTCCTGTCAAACTTCAGCAGTAAAAGTAAACTACTGTTTGCCTTAGATATCTGAGCAAGTCTTTGACTCATATTTGTCAACTGAACTCTTTCCGGAGCTGCTTCCTTTCCGCTTTCAAATCCCTGCGAGAAAAAAATATTCCCTTTTTCAGATACTCTGATGTTTAAAACATTTCCCATATTTACCGGAACAGTTTCGTTTCCTTTCGGAAGATTAATCTGCATTACCTGTGGCATTGTAAGAGTAGTAGTCAGCATAAAAAAAGTGAGGAGTAGCATTATTACATCAACCATTGGTGTCATGTCTATTCTGACACCGGACTTATTGAGGGTAAAATATTTCTTCCGGCTGTTGCCGGTTTCCGCAGAACTAAAGTCGCTTCCTGCCATGATGGTTTTGGTTAGGTTAAAATTTTATACTGCGGGATTTGTGTTTAGTTCCGAAGTGGGAATTTGATTGCGAAGCAGAAGTTTTGCAAAGAGTAAGTAAAGGGCTTATAATAAAAAAAGCGAACCCACTAATGCGGATTCGCTTTTTATAATAAAATATATAAATTTATTTATGAACCTTCTGCACGTTTTACAATTTCCTTATCAATATCTTCCATCTTCATAAATGAGTATCTTTTTTCAATCTTGGCTTTATTTATTTCGTCAAGAACATCAACCATTTTATCGTATTTCATTTTTCTGTCAAACTTCAGAAGTATAAGAAGATTATTATTCGCTGCATATAGCTGCTCTAATTTGCTCTTCATATTTGCAAAGCTGATGTTTTCAGGTGGAGCTTCAGTTCCATTAGAAATACCCAGAGAGAAATAAATGTTACCCTTCTCAGATACTCTTATATAAAGAACGTTGCCCATATCAACTTTTACTTTGTCTTCCTGGTCACCTTTTGGTAAGTTAATCTGCATTACCTGAGGCATTGCAAGGGTTGTGGTTAACATAAAGAATGTTAAGAGTAACATAATTACGTCAACCATCGGAGTCATATCAATACGAACACCGACTTTTTTTCCTTTTTTCCATTTGGGTTGTTTCTTCCGACTATTCCCGGAATCCCCGGCATCAAAATCTCCGCCTGCCATAAGGTATTCTCCTTATAAAAATTTAAAAAATTATTTAATATTATTTTTTTCCGGGTTCTCCGGCATCGATATCCGTTACCAAAGAGAACCTCGTATTACGGGTGTCTTTTAATGATTGCATCAAATCTTCTACCACGGCAAAATCAACATCTTTATCACCTTTAAGTACAATTTTAAAATCTGATTTATTCTGAGTCATATTTTTTAATTCTAAACGCAAATCATTTAGAGTTTTTTCAAATTGTTCTCTGTTCAGAATAACCGGTTTTCTTTTAACATCTTTTCCGCCGATTTTCTGAGTCAGTTCAAATTCAGTTTTTGCTGTGCTGTCAGGATGATATATACCGATACCAAACTCGCTGCCGAAGACTTTCTTTTTTACCGGAAAGTTATCTACGTCAACGTAAATATCGCCTGCTTTAGTGAGGGATAGAGTCATTACGTCTTTCTCAGGAAGTTTTGTAGTATCGACATTTAAGGATTTCGGAAGTTTCACTTCAATGTTTTCGCTCATTTCCGCTTTGAAGGTAGCCGTTAACATGAAGAATGTTAACAGAAGCATAATCACGTCCACAAGAGGAGTCATATCTATCTTTACACCCGGCTTTTTTATTGACCTGCTTTTGCCCATTGTTGCGTATTAAAATTTTCTTGTTATAAAATTATTATCTTTTATGAATTACTTCTTGCCTTTTACTGCAAGAATCTGAAGCATGTTATAAGTAGCTTCGTCAATCATATAAGTAATGTTTCCTACTTTTGTAACAAAGAAGTTATAGGAAATTGTTCCGATGATAGCACCAAGAAGACCACCTGCTGTATTTACAAGAGCTTCAGAGATACCTCCCGAAAGTTCTGCAGCGTTCGGTGTTCCTGCTGTTGCAAGAGCCTGGAATGATTTAATCATACCAACTACAGTTCCGAAAAGACCAACTAACACTGATACAGAAGCGATTGTTGATAAGGCAACAAGGTTTCTTTCAAGTAATGGTACTTCAAGCATCATTGCTTCTTCGATAGCTGCTGTTACTTCAGCAAGCTTTTGCTCTGATTCAAGCCTGTTATCACCAACGAGCGTCTGGTATCTATCCAAACCTTGCTTGATGATATTGGCTATCGAGCCCCGCTGCTGATTGCACGCCGCTATAGCGCCATCCACATCGCCATCGAGTAGAGATCCTTGAACTTTCTTTAAGAAGGTTTCAATCGGTCCTCTGCCTTTAGCTTTACTTAAGGAAAGCATTCTTTCAATAGTGAAAGTTATAACCATTATTACAAGGGTCAAAAGAAGAGGTACAATTGCGCCTCCAAGATATACTGCGCCCATTAAGTTCGATGGAATGGTTTTATCAGGATTTTTGAAATTTCCCGGTGAACCGAATCCAAAATAGAAAATTAAGATTGAAGCAACTAATGCGACTACTAGTAGCACAGTAATAAA
This sequence comes from Ignavibacteria bacterium, assembly GCA_038225955.1. Classification (GTDB taxonomy): domain Bacteria; phylum Bacteroidota; class Ignavibacteria; order Tepidaquicellales; family Tepidaquicellaceae; genus JAFDZO01. Next base: position 48,090 of record JBBRQV010000004.1, read on the forward strand.
GACTGACTGTTTCATTGTTAAAGTTTAACCTCCATTAACCCCTTATTCAAGAGTCTTTGATTGTTTAGATTAATTAATGTTGTAATTTAATATTATTAAGAAAAACTTTTTATCGCCTCGTCCTGTGAAGGATATGAGTCGAATATTAACGCCAATTTTGTTATGACAAATAAATTTTCAAGATTTTTATTCAACTGGCAAAGCTTTATTTTTCCCTCACGCTTTGAGTAATTTGCATGGGCAGAAATTAACACGCCAAGAGCTGTTGAATTTAAATAAAGGACTTCTCCTAAATCAATAACTAAATTCTTATTACCTTCATCAGAGAGTTTTTTAATTGTATCTCTTAATTCATCAGTTTCGTCTCCACCGACAAAATTGCCTTTTGGGGCGATAACTGCAATGTCTTTATCTTTGATTTCAGTAATTTTAATTGATGACATAAGTAAATATTAAAATTTTTACAAAATATGAGATTATATTTAAAATTGCAACAAATTAAAAACTCTTTACAAATATATAATCCGCTTTTTTTCCTTCTGGAGTGGAATAAAAGAGAGGGCAATTAATTAAAAGGGAAAAATTTTATTACTAAAGATTAACGTCTTAAGCTAAAATTTCAAGAATTTTTTTATTAATATCTTCCTTACTTCCTAATCCGTTCACATCTGTAACAACATTCAACTTATCGTAAACTCCTTTTACGGGAGCGGTTGAATTATAATAAACCTCTAATCTATGTTTAATAGTTTCCTCTGTATCATCGCTTCTTCCGCGTTTTAATAATCTTGAAATTAATTCAGCATCATCTGCAGTAAGATTTAATACTCTTACATTATTATATCCAAGCTCTGTGAAAAGAACATTCAGCGCATCTGCCTGAGCTATTGTTCTGGGAAATCCGTCGAGTATAAATCCACCCGATTTATCATTACCTTTCAAGGCATCACGTACAATTCCTATCATTATATCATCGGAGACTAATGCTCCTGAATCCATTATTACCTTTGCCTGTTTACCTAAATCCGTACCATCTGCAACTGCTTTTCGTAAAACTTCACCTGTAGATAAATGGAACAGGTTTAATTTTAACGCTATCATCTCCGCTTGAGTTCCTTTACCTACTCCGGGAGGTCCGAACAAAATTAATTGATACAAATTCTTTTATATTATTTCTTAATTATTATGTTGTGAGAGTACCTTGGTTTGAAATTGAAAGCTGCCCGCATGCAGCATTTATATCTACACCTGCGCTTGACCTCAAATTCACCACAACCTTTTCGTCTTTCAACTTAGCAATAAACTCAATTAATTTTTTATTTGAAAGTGAAATATCAATATCCGAACCATTATAAATATTTAAGGGTGTTTTGAGTTCAAAGTGAATCGGGTGAAAAGGAATTACATTAATATTGCTTGGTATCATGCGAGATAGCCTTGCAAGGCGTTTTACATCGTCATCCGTATCGTTCAAATCAGGGAAGTGAATATACTCGTACGTAACTTTATTTTTTGTTTTAGAATAAAAATAACTCAACTCATCGTAAATCATTCCTAATTTATTTTTTGAAGAAGTAGGAATAATTGATTCGCGTATACCGTTATCAGTGGAGTGTAGTGAGAGCGCAAGCTTTACATTCTTCACTTCTTTATTCTCTTCTTCCATTAAGTCATCGGCGAATTTTTTAATCTTATCCACAAATCCCACTGTAGAAACTGTAATTCTCTTGGAAGATAAATCCATTCCTTTAGGATGCGTAAGAATTTTAAGCGATTTGAACATGCTGTTATAATTCAAAAACGGCTCGCCCATTCCCATGTAAACTATATTCGTGATTTCTTCGCCTGAAAGTTTTTTCACCTGATAGACCTGCGAAACAATTTCTGCGGCGGAGAGATTTTTCATAAATCCCATTTTGCCCGTAGCACAGAATTCACACCCTACATTACATCCTACCTGAGTAGAAACGCATATTGTATTTCTATTATCTTCACGAATCAGAACTGTCTCGATTAAATATGATTTGCCTTTGTTGTCAGGTTCAATCTCAAATAAAAATTTTTGTGTCTTATCGCTGCCGGAATTTGTAACAAGTTTATTTTTATCTTTCCCAATAAAATAATTTTCATCAAGTTTTTCCTGCAGAGGCGTACCGATTGCTTTTATTTCAGAAAGTTCGTCAACGTTTCTTTTATGAAGCGCTTCAAAAATCTGCTCGCCGCGGAAAGCCTTATCGCCGAGCTCTTTAGCTATATCTTTCAGCTCCTCTAAGGAATAATTCAGCAAGTTCTTTTTCTTAATATCCATATTAATAAATTAAACAAAACGAATGGTATAAGCAGTTCAATAAACTCGGTAGAATTGGAAGTGAGTTTTCAGTAGTCCGTTTTAACCTAACAAGAGTATTATAACCACGCTTAGTCTCAAATTACTTCCTTTATTTTTACTAGTAGTTAAAGTAAGTTCAAATAACATTCCTTATAGCTATGAAAAAATATGTTTTTAAAATTTTCATTATCAGCATTTTCTTAACAATATCTGTTGCACAAATTACTTTAGGTCAGACCGGCTGGTACTGGCAAAATCCCATTCCTACGGGCAACGATTATGACAAAATAAAATTTTTAAATTCTAAAACAGGATTTGCGCTTGGCTGGTCAAGAACTGTTTCCAAAACTACTAATGGCGGTGTTAATTGGGTCTTAAAAAATTCAGGAGTTTTTAACGCAAATATGAATAGTGTAGATTTCATTGATTCAAATAATATTATTTTAATAGGAAATGGAATTTACCGTACAACTAACGGCGGTGATAACTGGATATTTATTTCAAATCAAGGGGGAACAGAAGTTAAATTTTTTAATAATAACACAGGTATTATAATAGAGGATTGGCAGAATATTAAAAGAACAACTGACGGAGGATTTAACTGGTCAACTCAAAGTTTCTCTTACAATGTATGGAATGATTTAAAATTTATTTCAGAACAAACAGGATTTGCTTCATGCAAAAACAATAATAATGAGGGAGGTTCAATTTACAAAACAACAAATCAGGGAATTAACTGGAATAAAGTTTATAATATTTCAGGAATTAAAACTGTAAGCAATATAAATTTTATTAATGCAGTTACGGGTTATGCATTAGTTGACGTAAACTCACTTATAATAAAAACAACAAATGGCGGTGATAACTGGATTTCATTTTGTAACTTCAGCCAGGCACTTAGCACTTTTTATGGTATGAGTGTATTTTCTGATTCATTGCAGTACATAGCATCTAATGGCTCTGTCTACAAATCAATTAACAGTGGTCTTAACTGGAGCAGCTCTCCGACTCCGGGATTACTAACATCAATTTATTTTCCTACCAGAGATACAGGTTTCGTAGTAGGTTCAGGCGGAGTAATCTATGGAACTATAAATTCCGGAAGCAACTGGATTTGTCAATCATCGCCTTATGGAAATTTACCCCAGACAAAATATGTAAATTTTCCGAATGCTCAGACAGGATATATTTTTGGAGGAACTAATTTATTAAAATCGACAGATTCAGGCGAGCATTGGAATTATTTTGATATGGGAAATAATATTTTAGGTACGCCGTCTTTTCTGGGAGCTGATACTTTTTATATTGCCTGCAATCCTAACAAGATTTTAAGAACTAAAAATGCCGGAGCTACATGGGATTCTTTAAGCGCAAATGAGTTAAGTCAAAACGGGGCCTCAAACTTGCATTTTTGGGATTACAATAATGGAGTAGCTTCTTCTCAAGACAAATTATTCAGAACAAGTGATGCAGGAAATTCTTGGACACTGATTTATACGGGTATTGGAGGTTATATTGGTCCAATTCAATTTTTAAATCAGTTGACCGGTTATTATTTTTCTTATAGAGATGTTCCTTTTGGAACATCATATACTGTATTCTATAAAACGTCAGATGGTGGATATAACTGGACAAATATGGGTATCTTATCAGGAGTGCAAATTAAATCTATGAAATTTATAAATGAGCAAACAGGTTTTTGTATCTCCGTCTTTACAAATGCCAAAGTTTATAAGACAAACAATTCAGGTGTTTTATGGAGCACAGCTGTAAATGCAGGTGGAGATTATATAGGATTTACCCCGCCTAATCTTGTATATTTTATGGGATATAAATCAACAAACTCTGGTTCGACGTGGTTTTCACAAACCACTCCATTTCAAAGCTATGCAAATGTTACTTGGATGCATTTTATAAACGAACAAACGGGATTTATGA